>JABEVF010000066.1 GCA_013043965.1 Gallionella sp.
CGTTCAGAGTGCTGGTTGTGGTTGACATGGAATCTGGGCTAATTTTGGGGAGGATGGCTTCGCACGCTAGTGCTTCGCAGTCCCTCGAAGGATAGGAAAACGACCACCATCAGGATGGAACTCGCAACCGTTTCACTCTGCAAAAAGCAAATACTGCAGGGATTCCAGTCAATTCAGTTGTCAACTGAAATACTTTTTTTCGACCTAGTCTCGTCGGTTGACTTAAATCGACATCTGTCCCCGATATATCTATAGGTTGGAACGCAACCGATTCTTCAACATAATAAAACCCAACCCCGGTGGGCATCAGCACCAACGCATCACCGCCCCCCGCCACGTGTTCCACGATGGCTTGTTGCTCGCCGCGAAACCGCGAGTAGCCGAATACCTCGTGCAGAACCTGCGCGGGGGTGGATTGTTCAGCGGGGGGCTCAGGCAAAATATTCATCAGATAAAGAAGTTTGGCGGAATAGCCTTGCTTGAGGGGATCTCGAAAAGTTCAAGTCTCCAAGTTAGACAAGGAGCGAGTAAAATTTTTTGATGCAGCATATTTTAATATGTGAGGAGCTCGCTTTTTGCGAGCAAAGCAGCATCGCGACGGAAATTGGGTTTTTAGCGATGCCGGAAGAAAAAAGCCCCGACTGGCGGGGCTTATCTTTACTATATGTGGTGGTGATAGGTGGATTTGAACCACCGACCCCAGCATTATGAATGCTATGCTCTAACCAACTGAGCTATATCACCACGAAGCGCGGCATTGTCCAGATTTCACCCACCCTTGTCAATTAAGTAAGCAGATTTTTCTCGTGCCTTCGCACAATGGATATTACGCCGCTACCCAAGCCTGGGCCTCTTCATACTCTTTGAAAACGCGAATGTCGGCATCCACGAACAGGCGCGTTACCCAGGCTTGCCAAGTGCGCCATTGGTTATCGGTGACCACGGCAATCCTGCTGAAGTCGTGCTGATGTTCGCGGTTGAAGAATTTGATTTCCTCCCACGCGACATCGGGTGTGTAGTTCAGCATGCCGCGCAAGTCGAACAGCAGATTGAGCGCGCCGGGAGCCTTCAGTTTATACAGCGCCTGTTCCTCAAACTGCTTGAAATCTGCAATCGTGAATTCGCCCATCACGGCGACATTAATCATATTGGCGGTTTGTTCGATGGTGATCATTTGCTTGCCTCTTGGTGTGTGGGTGCCAGGCGCAAGCTTAACATGCCGCCTGCGATGATGCAGGACATGCCCAGCCAGCTCGCGAGCGGCAAGGTCTCATGCCACAGCACCATGCCGAACAAGCTGGCAAACACGATGGTGCTGTACGCCAGGCTGCCCACCACCAGCGTCTTGCCGACCAGATAGGCGCGGGTCATGGCGAGCTGCGCGAGCGTGGCGGTGCTGCCCAGCCCCAACAAAATAAGCAAGCCGTTCAGCGTGATGGCGTGTATCGAATCGAACAGTATCCACACGCCGCTGCCCAGCGATGCGATGAGGCTGAAATAGAACACCGTGCGGGTGGCGGGTTCGCCCAGCGTGCCGAGTTGTTTGACGTTGAGATAGGCTACACCCGCGAGCAGGCCGGAGATCAGCCCGAGCAGGCCGGGCAGCAGTTGATCGTGTTGCAGCGTCGGGTGCAGCAGCAACACCACACCGCAAAATCCCAGGCCGATCGCAAAAGTTAAGGGCAGATGGAGCTTGTCTTTGAACACCAGCATCGTGAGCAGGGTGAGGAACAGCGGCGCGGTGTAGTTCAGCGTGACGGCGGTGGCCAGCGGCAACACGGTGATGCAATAGAAAAACAAGGCAAGGGCGATCGAACCGGACAGGCCGCGCCACAAGTGATTGCGCCAGTGCCGCGTGGTAACGGCCACGCGCTGTGACCGCATGATGAAATAAATGAATATCAGGCCGAAGAATGAGCGGTAGAACACCAGCTCGACATGCGTGAAATGCGCCGAGCCGAGTTTGACGAACACGCCCATGCAGGCGAACAAGACTCCCGCCACGAGCATCCATAGCGAGCCCACTGTGCGTTTATTTCAAGTGTGGCGCGAGGTTGCGGCGCAGGTACTCGTGGAAATGCAGCATGCCATCTTCGGTGGGCGACTGGTACGGGCCGTGTTGCTCGATGCCTTGCTGATACAGAGCCTTGCGGCCCTGGTGCATCTTCAAACAGATGATGTCGTCTTCTACCGCCGTCTCGTGATACGCCTTTTGTTCGGCTTCCACATAGTCGCGCTCGAACAGCGCGATCTCTTCGGGATAATAGAATTCCACGATGTTGCTGCAGGACTCGGGGCCGCGCGGCACGATGGTGCTGATGACCAGCGTGTGCGGATACCACTCGACCATGATGTTGGGATAATAGGTCAGCCAGATCGCGCCGTACTTGGGCAACTTGCCGCCGTGCATGCGCAACACCTGCTCCTGCCATTTGCCGTACACCGGGCTGCCGACACGGCGCAGCGCGTTGTTGATGCCCACGGTCTGCACGCTGTATTGCTCGCCGAATTCCCATTTCAAATCGTCGCAATCGACAAAACTCCCCAGGCCGGGATGGAAGGGCACGACGTGATAATCCTCGAGATACACTTCGATGAAAGTCTTCCAGTTGAACGCGTATTCGTCCACCTCGATGCGATCCAGCATATAGCCGGAAAAATCCAGATCCTTCATCACACCGACTTTCGCGAGGTCTTTGGCGATGTCGCGCTTACCGTTGAACAGCAAGCCATTCCAGTTCTGCAACGGCGATTTGTCCAGATGCAAACAGGGGTTTTGCGGGAAATGCGGCGCGCCCATCAGCTCGCCGGTGGTCTTGTAAGTCCAGCGATGGATAGGACAGACGATGTGCTGCGCGTTGCCGCGGCCCTGCAACATCGTGGCCTGGCGATGGCGGCAGATGTTGGACAGCAGCTCTACGCCGTTCGCGTTGCGCACCAGCATTTGCGCGTTGCCGCCCAGCACGTGATAGTCGCCCAGGTTGGGAACCATCAGCTCGTGTCCGACATAATTTGGACCTTGCGCAAACAGCGCGTGCTGCTCCACCGCCATGATCTGCGGGTCGAAATACCAGCTCATAGGCGGTGCGTGTGGAGGAAGCTCGGTCAGCTGTTGCAGTTTCGCGATGTCGGACATACCCAGATAAATATCCTGAATATAAATATGGAAAAGGGCGGGGATTTTCCCTGAAAACAGGGGGGAGGGCAACCTAAATACTTTTTGATGTGTGCGGATTCGTCGTCCCCGGGCGCAAATAGCACGGATATGTCGCTCTGCTAGAATGTCCCGAATTCATTTTGAGCGAGCCCCGGCCTAACGGTAGCAACCATGACAGTGATCGCCGTATTCAATCAGAAGGGCGGGGTGGGCAAGACCACCACGGCCCTGAATCTGGCCGCCGCATTATCGCGCCACGGGCGGGCCCCGGCGTGTATCGATCTCGATCCGCAAGCGCAGCTGAGCGCGGCGACGGGTGTGCTGGCGCATGCCGGTGAGGACAGCATCTACGGCCTGTTCCAGCGCAACCGTTGCTTGGCCGAATTGCTGAAAGTCTCGCCGAACGGCATGCGCATCATTCCCGCGCATATCGAGTTGGCCAAGGTGGAAGCCTTGTACGGCAAGGGTTACAACGCAATCAATAAGCTCAACATGAGCCTGCATGCGGAAAAAGCCGTTTCCGGAAACACACGCTGGGTGATCGATTGCTGTCCTCTGGTGGGCGTGTTGTCGCTGAATGCGATATTCGCCAGCGACGGGCTGATCGTGCCTGTCTCCGCCGATTATTTGTCGATGCAGGGCGCGGTGCAGATCGGCAAGACGCTCAAGGCGCTTGAACATGTGCTCAAACGCCGCGTCAATCGGCGTTATCTGGTGACGCGCTTCGACACGCGGCGCGGCATGTCGAACGACATCTTGCGGTTGGCGCAAAAAGAATTCGGGGAGGATGTTTGCGAGACGGTCATCGCGGAGAATGTCAGCCTTGCGCAAAGCCCCGCGCTGCAAAAAAACATCTTTGAGTTCGCCCCCAGCAGTCATGGCGCGCACGATTACGATGCTTTGCTGACCGAGTTATTGGCGGATGGGTTTATAAAATAGCGCCGCCCCTATTGCTGTTTCGCGATCAGCGATATCAAATCCTCGATGTCCATAGCACGGGAAGGGTGTTGATTGGCATCGGTGGCGGTGCAGTTGAGCACCTCGCAGTGGCGGTACATCTGGCGCAGCTTGCGTTCCGCATCGGCCAGATCCTTGCCCTGGATATGCACGTTGATGATCTGGCGTCCGTCGCGTGTTTTGAGTGAAAAATCAAATTTCAACATCGTGTCTCCGTTTTTGGTTCGGTGTTGTGTCAAACGCAGTGCGCATTGTATCCCTTTGGTTAAGGCTGGCGGCTCTGCTAAAATGCCGCCACTTTTCTCATCCCATTGGAGTATCACCATGACTTACGTTGTTTCGGAATCTTGCATCAAATGTAAATATACGGATTGTGTGGATGTCTGCCCGGTGGACTGTTTCCGCGAGGGCCCCAATTTTTTGGTGATCGATCCCGACGAGTGCATAGACTGCACCTTGTGCGTCGCGGAATGTCCGGTTGAAGCCATTTATGCCGAGGACGACCTGCCGAAAGAGCAGCATCACTTCCTGGCGCTCAATGCCGAGCTGGCCAAGTTGTGGAAGCCTATCGTGGAAAAAGTGGATGCGGCACCCGATGCGGACGACTGGAAAGCAGTGAAAGAAAAGCTGCATCTGCTCGAACGCTAATCGAACATCGTGGGGGGGCACAAATTGCGCGATCATTTTGTGCGTTTTCATCGCCCGATGAATCGAGCTCCTGCAAAATCGGGTGACACACGACGGCCATCTTTGCTGCGCAATAAAACCCGGTCATAAGACGATTTGAATTCTGCGTTCTATCTTTCAGCCGCACAAAAGATCCTGTCCGCCCATGCGGGTGATTTGCCGGATTTGCGCGGCTGCACCGTACTGTTGCCCAACTATCACACCGCGCAGCCTTTGTCTCAAGCGTTAAGCGGGCGGGCGGGCGTTCCCGCATTGCTGTTGCCGCCCATGCTCACGCTAGTCGATTGGGCAGCGACTATCGAGCTTGCCACACCTGTCGACACCGACACGCAGCGCATCGCCCTGTTATACCAAACGCTGCGCGACAATCAATGGTTTGCGAATGCCGACCTGTGGAGTTTGTCGCGCGAGTTGTTGGGACTCATGGACGAGCTCACCCGCCATCATGTGTCGCTGCCAGATTCCCGGGAGGCCTTTGCCGAACAATTGGTCGCGGCATATTCCGCGCGCAGCGGACTGTCGTTGCAGTTTGAAGCGAAAGTGGTGCATGAGCTGTGGTACGCGATGGCGGCCAGTTCGCAAGATGGCGTGCGCGCTTACCAGCAACGTCTGGCGCAACTCGCCAGCCAAATCGATCAGCCACTTTATGTGCTGCATACATCCGAATTAAGCGTGCCGGAAACACAGTTTTTGGAACGGTGTGGCGAACGCGTGGCGGTGACCACCTTTGATATGCGCGAGCAAGTAAAAGGGGTGGTGAGCTGTGCCGCGATCACGTGTGCCTTGCAACGCGATGCGAAGCAGACCGATTTGCGCACTGCTGCCCAGGTGCTGAAAAGTGATCCCGATGCGCGCCTATCCAGTCGTGTGCAACTGTTCGCCGCGCACGGTTTGGAGCAGGAAGCACACGCCGCCGAGGTGCAGATACGCCGCTGGTTACTGGAGGGGAAAAAGTCTATCGCGGTGGTGGTACAAGACCGTTTGGTGGCGCGTCGTGTGAGGGCGTTGCTGGAGCGAGCGCAGGTTCAGGTGCAGGACGAAAGCGGCTGGACGTTCGCGACCCTGTCGGTCGGAACGGTGCTGATGGGCTGGCTGGAGGCCCTGCAAAACGATTGCTATTATCAGGATGTGCTGGACCTGCTCAAGTCGCCGTTCCTGTTCGGCGACGAGCTTGCGGAGCAACGCCAGCACGCCGCGTATCTGTTTGACAAAATGGTGCGCAGGCAAGGCGTGACGAGCGGTTTGGATGCCTTCATCGCAGCCTCAACGGGTGAGGAGTTAACCCGCGCACTGGTGCGTCTGCGCCAAGCGGCGGCGGTGTTGCCAAAAAATCGTGTGACGTTGAGCCAGTGGTTGTCAGCCTTGCGCAACAGCCTGGAGGTTCTGGGTGTGCTGCCCGCTTGGGCGAACGATGCGGCGGGTCAGCAGCTGCTGCAATTGTTGGGGCAGTGGCGCGAAGAATTGCAGCAAGACACCACGAGGTGCAGTTACGCGGAATGGAAACGCTGGCTGTCGCAACAACTCGATCTCAACACCTTCCGCGACATGAGCGTGGAGAGCCCGGTGCTGTTCACGCATCTGGCCGCGACCCGCTGGCGCAGCTTCGATGCGGTGCTGCTGTTGGGTTGCGACGCGCAGCATCTGCCCGCACCCGGCAACAGCCTGTGGTTCAACGATGCCGTGCGCGCAGTGCTGGGCTTGCCGCTGAGCCAGTTGCTGCGCGATGCGGTGCGCGACGATCTGCTCGGGCTGCTGGCACTCAACGACGAGGTGTTGGTGACCTGGCAGGCGCGCAAGAACGGCGAGCCGAACCTGCTCAGCCCGCATTTCGAGATGCTGCGCGCGCTGCATGTGCTGGCCTATGGCGACGATCTGGCGGCGCGTGATTTGGCCGATGTGCTGGATGCGGCCAGTGTGCGCAATGCCGGATTTGATTTGCCGCCACCCGCCTCTATGCCGCGCCCCGCCTTGCTTCCCGGCCTGTTGCCGCAACACATCTCGCCCTCCGGCTACAACAGCATGGTCGCGTGTCCCTACCAATTCTATGCGCGCCATGTGCTGCGCTTGAACGATTTGGACGAGGTGCGGGAAGAGATCGACAAGCGCGATTACGGCACCTGGGTGCACAAAGTTTTGCAGCGTTTTAATGGCGAGCACGCGCTGTTGATGAACGAAGACCGCGCGCATTTGAACGATGCCTTGCAGCGCATCAGCGAAGAAGTCTTTGCGGATGCCTTGGCACATGATTACCTTGCACTCGCCTGGTTGTTGCGCTGGCAGGCGATGATCCCCGCCTATCTGGATATCCAGTTGGAACGCGAACAAGCGGGTTGGCGTTATTCCGCCGCCGAAGTGCCGTTCGATATGCCGGTCACGGAGAATCTGCATTTGCGCGGACGCATAGATCGCATCGATAAAAATGCCGCTGGCGATGAGTGCGTACTCGACTACAAAACCCAAACGGTAGCCGTGCTGAAAAAGAAATTGCAGGATGCGGGCGAAGATGTGCAACTGGCCTGCTACGCGCAAGTGCGCAACGCGCACGAGGCCGCCTTCGTCAGCCTGGAGGGCGGGGTGGTGCAAGCTGTCGCACCCGCGCAGGCGATAGACGAACTGGCCGAACTCAACCTGGTGCGGCTGCGCACCGTGTTTGCGCAGATGCGCGGCGGCACGCCCTTGCCCGCCAACGGCGTGGAATCGGCTTGTGCTTATTGCGAGATGCGCGGCTTGTGCCGTCAGGGTTCATGGGGGGCGCTAGAGGGGGATCCGCATGGATGACGCCGCCGCACTCGATCCGCAAAACTCCGTCGTCGTCGAAGCCTGCGCCGGCAGCGGCAAGACCTGGCTGCTGGTGTCGCGCATCGTGCGACTGCTGCTGGATGACGTGCGGCCCGGCGAGATATTGGCGATCACTTTCACCCGCAAAGCGGCGCAGGAGATGCAGGCGCGACTGCGCGACTGGCTCTATGAGCTGGCGACCCGGGATGATGACTTCGTTCGTCAATTCTTGATTGATCGCGCCATCGCCGCAGCCGACCTGGAGGCCATGCTGCCGAAAGCGCGCGGCCTCTACCAGCAGTTCCTGCTGGCGCAACCCGCGCTCACCATCAACACTTTTCACGGCTGGTTCATGCAGATCGTGCAACGTGCGCCGCTGGATGCGGGCATGGCGGGAGGGGTGCAGCTGGTCGAGCAGACCGGCGCGTTGTGGGATGAGGCGAGCACCTTGTTGTTTGCCGGTTTGCACCAGCGGCCGGACAGTGAGATAGCGCAGTCCATGCGCGTGTTGTTCGCCGAGCTGGGACTGTTCGGCACGCAAAAGATGCTGCGCGCCTTCGCCGGAAAACGCAGCGAATGGTGGGCTTACACGGCGGGACAAGCAGACCCGCTGGGCTATGCGCTGGAGAATCTGCGCGCGGAACTGCAAGTCGATTTGGATGCCGATCCTTATGGGGAATTGTTCGCAAAAAGACATTTTGCCGATGATGTGAGGAGCCTGGCTGCGCAGCTCAATGCGAGTGCCGCGCAGAAAACCAGAGCGGAAAGATTGCTGATTCCTTTGGATGGCACGCTGCCCGTAGACCAATGTGTCGCATTGTTATGGACGGAGTTGTTTACCCAGAAGAACGAACCGCGCAAAATTACCGCGAACAAAGGACAGGATGTTGCAGCGTTCGATCACGCCGTTGAATTAGTGCGCGAGCAGGTTTGGGGTGCTTATCAAAAACTTCAGGCGCAAGCCATCTATCGCTTCAACCGGCACGCGCTGCGCTGCGGCGTGGCGCTGCTGGATCGCTACCAGCAATTGAAACAGCAGCAACAGTCCCTGGATTTCGCCGATCTGGAATGGCGCGTGTGCCAGTTGCTCAATCACAGCCCGCACGCCGAATACCTGCAATACAAGCTGGACAGCCGTTACCGCCATGTGTTGCTGGATGAGTTCCAGGACACCAACCCGCTGCAATGGCAGATATTGCAAGCGTGGTTCGCGGCCAGTGCGGCGGTGCAGAGCGAACCGAAGATTTTCGTGGTGGGCGACCCCAAACAATCCATCTACCGCTTCCGTCGCGCCGATGCGCGCTTGTTCGGTGTGGTGTGCGAATTTCTGATGGGCAGCTATCAGGCCAAGTATCTGCAAAAAAATGTGACGCGCCGCAATGCGCCTGCGATCTTGCAAGCGGTGAATGCCGTGTTCGATGGGCTGTCCGACGGAAAGCCGAAGTTTCCGGGCTTCGAGACGCATGGCGCCTATCAGACCGGCTTGCCGGGATATGTGGAAATCTTGCCGTTGGCGCAACCTGAACCCGCCGAAAAACCCGGGGCGAGCGGTGACAGTCTGACGCTGCGCAATCCGCTTCTTGAAGCCTATCCGGACCGCGAGGAAGGCGCGCGCGAGCTCGAAGCGCAGGCGTTCGCGGGAAAATTATCCGGCATCGTCGGGCAGTGGAACATTCATGCCGACGGCGGTGTGCGGGCCGTGCAGTGGAGCGACATCATGGTGCTGGTGCGCCGCCGCACGCATCTGAAAATCTACGAGCAAGCCTTGCGCGCGCAGCACATCCCCTATCTCACCTCGCGGCGCGGCGGTTTGCTCGACACCCTGGAGACGCGGGATTGCCAGGCGTTGCTGACGTTCCTGATGGCGCCCTTCGCGGATTTGCAGCTTGCGCACGTGCTGCGCTCGCCGATGTTCTCGTGCAGCGATGCGGAGCTTATGCGCATCGCAGAATCGGGGCTAGAGAATAGCGGGTCGAGTAATGCAGCGCGGGCGGGTCTAGTGGCGGGTAGTGAGCAGCAGAGCGGAGCGGACAATGGTGTGCCGCGCGCTGTTCCCCTCAATCCTAGTTGGTGGTCGCGCTTGCAACATCTGGCGGTCACAGGCGATGCCTCCGCGCATCTGCAACGCGCGCACGACTTGTTGCAAAGTTGGCTGGTGCTGGCGGAAAAATTGCCGGTGCATGACCTGCTCGACCGGATCTATTTCGATGCGGACGTGCAGCATCGTTATGCCGCCGCCGTGCCGCTGGCGATGCGCGCCAAGGTGCTGGCGAACCTGCAGGCTTTCATGGAGATCGCGCTGAACGTCGATGCCGGACGTTATCCCAGCCTGTCGCGTTTTTTGCGCACCCTGGCCGAGCTCAAACAGGCCGAAGACAACGAGGCTCCCGACGAAGGTGCGGTGGATCAGGCCGGTGATGCGTTGCGCATCTATACCGTGCATGAGGCCAAAGGTTTGGAAGCCCCGCTGGTGTGGTTGCTGGACAGCAACGCCCGCGCCCCCGCCGACAAAGGCTACGACGTGCTGCTGGATTGGCCGACGCATGACGTGCGTCCCGCGCATTTTTCGCTGTACACCGACAAGGCCAGTCACGGTGCGGCGCGTGAAAAGTATTTCGCGGCGGATAAGGAATTGAGCGAGCGCGAAGACTGGAACCTGCTCTATGTCGCGATGACCCGCGCCAAGCAAGTGTTGCTGGTGAGCGGCAGCGGCGCGCTGATCCCCGGCACCTGGTATGACCGTATCGCCAACGCGCATACCGAGCAAGCTGATAATCCGCTGTTGTCCGAACGAATGAGCGCGCAAGTCCGTGCGAAAAGCTCTGCATCGTTTGCGACAGACCCGCGCCTCACCCAGCCCTTGCCCACCGGCGCACGCAAAGCCGTGATGACCGACGCGCAGCGCCGGGGAATATGGCTGCACGCGCTGCTGCAACACCTCACCGCCTCAACGGCTTCTGGAGCGGAAAACGAACGAGAGGTCTTGCAGCAACGCTGCGGCATTCCCGCGAGTGAGATGGATGTCCTCTGGCAACAAGCGCAACACTTGCTCGCCGCACCGCAACTCCGGCGTTTTTTCGATGCGCGGCAATACCACAGTGCCAGTAATGAGATGCCCTACGTCAACGCGGCGGGTGAACTGAAACGCATCGACCGCCTGGTGGAATTCGACGACGAAGTGTGGGTGCTGGATTACAAGCTGGGTAGTAGTGAAGAGCCGTCGCGCCACCAAGCGCAGCTGCGTGAATACCAAGCGGCGATGCGGTCGGTGTATGCGGGCAAGACGGTGCGCTGTGCGTTGTTGTTTGCGGATGGAAAATTCAGCGAGATATAGAAGGCTAAAATTTACCTGCGAAGGTAGACGAGATTACTTGCGGATTTCCCAATAATTAGGTCGTCTGCGCTGGTGCGCTACGGCGATGACCCTAAACTCATCGGCTGTGATTTGGTAAATGAGGTTGTACGGAAAGCGGCGCAATGAAAATCATCTAGCCGTACTGTGCCAAACCCCTGCCAGTTCACGGTTGGTTGCGCGCTCAAACTCCGCGATGAAAGCCAATCCCAGTGCTTGATCCGCACAGTCTGAGTAAAACTTTGCGGCTACGCGAAGTTCATCAGCAGCCAACGGATGAACGGATACCTTCACTTGAGTGCGGCGCGGGCATTGGCGATGGCGACTGCTGCGGGGATCATTTGCACAGTGCCGTTTTCGATTTCGGCGATGCGCCGTGTGGTCTCGGCAGCCCATGCTTCTTCAATCTCACTGTCTTCATCCAGACTGGCGATCAGATGCTCGGCGAGTTTTGCGCGCTCGTGGTTGGTAAGTTTGAGTGCCTCGGCTTCTAGTGCTTCGAATTGTGTTTGCATTTTTAACACCTCAGACATAAAAACATGACGGTCACTTTAACCACACCCTAAATTGAGCGCAACTCTTCTTCAAAGCGGGCCTACTCCTGCTGACTGTTGTCTAGCCTGGACTCAGTACCGTCACTTGCGTGCGTCCGAGCAGCTTTTTGAAATCGGCATCAAACGTGACCAGGTGTTCGCCGAGTTGCACGACTGCCGCCGCGAGCCAGGCATCGGGAATATCGTTCGCGGCCAGCTTCTGCGTGATGCAGAGCTGATGAAATATCGGCCACTCGCCACCCAACGCGGGCATCTCCACGCCCGGTACGGACAACAGCGCGTCCACAAAGCCAACCGCATCTTCCACGGGAGTCGGATGAACGAATATCTTCGCGTTGGTAACCAGCCGTAAAAAACTCGCGATGACCATGGGCATGAGCTTCAGACTTGCGCCCGCCGCGCAAGCCATAACGGCTTTATCAATGCAGGCATAGGCAATCTTGTGCTGGGGATGGTCGCCGCGCGAGGCGGCAACCAAGATGTTGACATCAGGCATCATCGTCGGCGGCATCCAGCATGGCTTTATTGCTGAGCGGATTCAGCCCCGCAACCAGCCCGCCGCGCCCTTTGAAAACGGGAATCTTGCGTTTGTTCGTCTTGGGGGCAGCACGGGAAGAACGCAGGCGCAGGTGCAGTCCTTCCTCGATCAGTCGCGTGAGCGTGGTCTGCTGCTTGGCTGCCAGCGACTTGGCAGTTGCCAGCAGGGTGTCGTTAATGTCTAGGGTGGTTTTCATAGAAACCGAGAATACAGAAATCTGTATTCTCGGTCAATTTGAAAAGCGATCGGAAATTTCGCCAAATGCTGTATGCCGTTTGTTTGCTTAGGGAAAATAAATCATGAAACGATCAAATCTGTCCCTATGTATTTCTTTTATTTACTGGGTGCATCAGTCAACACAGATTTCTTGTTGAAATATAACACCACATTCGTGGCACTTGGGGGGCCGGCAATGAAACCACCTACGAAGGGAATGTAAGCTTTCGGATCAACTTTTTCTGACATATATATAGCTGACTTTGAGCCATCTTGATGAACCTCTAATCCGTTTGGCTCACCCAGCTCTTTTACCACTTGGGCGTAAGTAGTTTTGCCTTTTACGAAGTGGGACAGCTGTTCCTGTTTGACTTCTTTGCCGGTTGTCGTGCAAGCGGTTAACGACAGGACTACCAGACACATAACTACGTAACGCATAACGACCCCTTTGGTTGATGAAACATTAACATGCTGAATCCGTGCTGATTAAGCCGCAGCTAATTTGCTGCCGCAGCCGTTGTGAGTGGTGCATTGGAATGCATCCTGCCGACTGAAATTACAGACGAAATGTTGGTGAAGGTGGTGTTGGCTGATGCTCTTCAATGAACTCCTCAGCTTCGTGCAGCGTGTCAAAGGTGCCAAGCAGACTGCCACTTGAGCCAACAACCTCAAACCAAGTTTTTTCAATGATGCCTTGATCGTTAAGCTTTTCGACACGATGAATCGATAATCCATTCTTTCCGCCTACACACTGTCTTTGAGTTGTCATTTTGTGAGTGCTCTCCCTAGAGCTGTGAGCATGAGCCGTATCGCCGGTTTGATCGATGGGAATAGATTGACCACTTTCGCCAATTTTTCACCATGCGTGTAATAAAACTGTACGAAGCTTCGACCAAATTTTGTCTTAACGAGTCGCTCATCTCGTACTTTTCGTAATTGATCTACTGTTGGGTGGTCTTGATCGTTGAATGCGGCAGTCGCTACAAAACACCATTTAGTATTACCTTTGAACCAGTCTCCCTGAATGGTTGTTCCGCACTTCGAGCAAGTTGCCCTATTTGCAGTCCATCCACAGTTATTGCTGCATTTCATTTGTCGATAGGATTGCCGTGCAGAGGAATCTATCCAGCCATCTTTGCTGGTTCCATAGGTCATTATTGCGGGTGCGCCGCAGTTATCGCACTTGGTTCCAGACTCTTCTGAGTGCTCAATGTGGTGACACTTTGGGCACTCGGCTTTCCAATTTTTCATTGGAATGTGATTTATGCTCATGCTCTAGAAATCCTTATTTGAAAGTTCTGGAAACAAAAAACTGTTTCATAACGAAGAAAATGATCTTCGCGGTCTAACCGTTTGTAAAAACAGCGCGCACTCTAAGCGAGTGGGGGGGGGGGATGTCAAGCGCAGCGGTGGAATTTAATGGAAGAAATGTGGTGCGGGAAATTTGCCCTAAACCCGACAAAACGGGTGTGGTATATTCCCGTTCCGATTTCGCAGCACAAGACTTTGTCCATTTTCATTTCAATTCATTAGGAGAACACCATGGAACACAAACTTCCCGCACTGCCTTACGCGACCGATGCGTTGCAACCGCACATGTCCAAAGAGACGTTTGAATATCACTATGCCAAGCATCATCAGGCGTATGTGACCAACTTGAACAACCTGATCAAAGGCACGGAATACGAGGCTTTGGAGCTGGAAGCCATCATCAAGAAAGCACCGGCCGGCGGCATTTACAACAACGCAGCGCAGGTGTGGAATCACACCTTTTTCTGGAACTGCATGAAGCCGAATGGCGGCGGCGCACCGACCGGCGCGTTGGCGGATGCGATCAACAAAAAATGGGGTTCGTTCGACGAATTCAAAAAGGCTTTCCAGGCTTCCGCCGTGGGCAACTTCGGTTCGGGCTGGACCTGGCTGGTGAAAAAAGCCGACGGTGCTGTGGACATCGTCAACATGGGTGCGGCCGGTACGCCGTTGACCACTGGCGACCGCGCTTTGTTGTGCGTGGACGTGTGGGAACACGCTTACTACATCGACTATCGCAACATGCGCCCCAAGTTCGTCGAGACGTATATGAACAACCTGGTGAACTGGGACTTCGTCGCGAAGAACTTCGCTTGAGGGTATGAAGCAGTTCCGTTAGCATCAAGTCGTTGGCAGCAAGAAGGAAATGGCGGTGTTTCTTCAAATCGAGAAACACCGTTTTTTCGTGGCTGAGATATGCGCCGGGTCATCATAACCAACACCGCCTTGATCCAAGGGATTTACCATGCAAGCCAGATTGAACGAAAAATCCCCGCCTCCTTTTGCCGGGGTAATGATCTTTGCCCTCGTGGCGATTGCCGGGTTCGCCTATGTCAAATGGATGCCCTACTATGCCAAGGCATTCCTCGCCCAGAGCCATCATTTCATCGGCGATTCGATACTCTCCGGCAAGGCCGCCGCAGCGCCGCCCGCATCGTGGGGCGCGGCAGCGGACTATGCGCTCGCCTATGGCAAGGCGATCTGGCAGGCACTGGTGCTCGGCCTGATTCTGGGTTCCGGCATCAAGGTGCTGCTTCCGGCTCAGTGGGTGGGCGCGCTGCTGGGCCGGATCGGTTTCAGGAGCGCCGCCCTGGCCAGCCTTTTCGCTCTCCCCTGCATGATGTGTACCTGTTGTGCCGCTCCCGTGGCAGCGGGTATGCGGCAGAGCCGCGCGTCGGTCGGCAGCGTGGTGTCCTGGTGGCTATCGAACCCGGTGCTGAATCCGGCGACGCTGGTGTTCATGGGCTTCGTGCTGGGATGGGATTGGGCCCTCTTCAGGGTGGTGCTCGGCATTGCGATGGTACTGGTGGTGGCCCAGCTGGCGGAGCGTTATGCCGAGCCGCGCGAAGCAGTGGCACTCGATCAGGATTTGATCCCCGAGGCCGTGCCCCAAGGAAACCTACTGGCGCGCTGGGTTCGGGAATTCATGACCCTCGCGATCAGGCTGGTGCCCGAGTATCTGGTTCTCGTGCTTTTGCTTGGTGCGGCCAGAGTCTGGCTGTTCCCGGTGCTGGGTGCGCACGACGGCATAGGCTGGATCGTTGCGATGGCGCTCGCCGGTACATTGTTCGTCATTCCCACTGCGGGAGAAGTGCCCATCGTGCAGGCGATGTTCGCGCTGGGCATGGGCGCGGGCCCCGCCGGGGCGCTGATCATGACGCTGCCTGCGGTCAGCCTGCCTTCGCTGGTCATGCTCCGCCGCGTCTTCAGCCTGCGCACCCGTCTCGTGATCGCCGCCGGGGTGGCACTTTCAGGCATGCTCGCCGGCCTGGTCGCGATGGCCGTCTTTTAAAGCGCCCTTAATTTCGCGCCGCATCATGCGGCGGTTTGGTAATATCCGCGCCTGCTCATTTACGGTGTTGTTGTGATGAATCCCACGCTCGTGTTCGATATTGAAACCATCCCAGATATTGCCGGACTGCGTCTGCTGTACGGGCTGGATGAGCGCGTCAGCGATGCGGAAGTGGCGGAGATGGCGTTCCAGCAGCGCCGCCAGAAGACCGGCAGCGATTTCATCCAGCACCATCTGCAGCGCGTGGTGGCGATCTCCTGCGTATTGCGCGAGGGCAAGAATTTCAAGGTCTGGTCGCTGGGCGGTCTGGATGAAGACGAAGGCGGCATCATCCAGCGTTTCTTCGACGGCATCGACAAATACACGCCGCAGATCGTGTCGTGGAACGGCAGCGGTTTCGACCTGCCGGTGCTGCACTATCGCGGCCTGATCAACGGGGTGCAGTGCCCGCGCTATTGGGACATGGGCGAGGATGACAAAGAGTTCAAATGGAACAACTACATCAGCCGCTATCACATGCGCCATCTGGATCTGATGGACCTGCTGGCGATGTACGGCGGCCGCGCCAACGCGCCGCTGGACGATCTCGCTAAGCTGATCGGCTTCCCCGGCAAGCTGGGTATGGACGGCAGCAAGGTGTGGGAGGCTTATCAAAATGGCCAACTGGCCGAGATACGCAACTACTGCGAGACCGACGTGGTGAACACCTATCTGGTGTTCGCGCGTTTCCAGATGATGCGCGGCGTATTGAGCCGCGACGCGTTCAAGCAAGAATGCGACTTGGTGCGCGGCGAATTGGCGAAACTCGACCAACCGCATTGGCAGGAGTTTTTGGCGGCCTGGCCTGCGGCGAAAAACTAAACCCAACCACTGACTCACCCTGTGCGAGCATCCGTTGCGCGGATTGCCTGCTTACCCCGCTTCAGGGGGAGGTTGGGCGGGGTTGATTTCCTTTTCAAATTTTTAATAAGACTATTATGGCCGCAGAAAACAAAGTCACTATCGAGTCGCTAGACCAGGAAGGGCGCGGGGTTGCGCACTTCGACGGCAAGGTGATCTTCATCGAGGGCGCGCTGCCCGGCGAGATCGTCAGCTATTCTTCCTATCGCAAGAAGCCCGCGTTCGAGCAGGCGCAAGTCACGACGATCTTCCGATCCGCGCCCATGCGCGTCACGCCCAAGTGCAAACATTTCGGCGTGTGCGGGGGCTGCTCGATGCAGCATCTGGATGCGCGCGCGCAAGTCGCGGTCAAGCAGCGCATCCTCGAAGACGCGCTGTATCACATCGGCAAAGTGAAAGCGGAGACTATCCTGCCCGCGATCTACGGCCAGGCCTGGGGCTATCGCGAACGCGCGCGCATCTCGGTCAAACACGTCATCAAGAAGGGCAAGACGCTGGTCGGCTTTCACGAGAAGCGCAGCAGCTTCGTCGCGGACATGCAGAGTTGCGAGATACTCGCGCCCAAGATCGCCAGGCTGTTGCCGCTGCTCGCCGAGCTGGTGAGCAGCTTGTCGATACGCGATAAGCTGCCGCAGATCGAAGTGGCGGTGGGCGAGCACGTCGACGCGCTGGTGCTGCGCGTGATGGACACGCCGAACCATGCCGATGAAGCGTTGTTGCGCGCCTTTGCCGATGCGCATGAGATCCAGTTCTGGCTGCAAACCAAAGGACCGGAAACCATAGTTCCGTTCCATCCGTTGAACGCGCCCGAGCTGTCTTACAGTTTGCCGGAATTCGACATCGCCATGCCGTTTGCGCCCAGCGAATTCACCCAGGTGAACAGCGCGCTGAACCGGGTGATGATTTCCCGCGCGATGCGCTTGCTCGACCCGCAACCGAACGAGCGCATCGCCGATCTGTTCTGCGGCTTGGGCAACTTTACGCTGCCTATCGCGCGCAGCGGCGCGCAGGTGCTGGGCATAGAAGGCAGCGACGCGCTGGTCAAACGCGCGCAGCAAAATGCCGCCAGCAATGGTTTGTCGGGCAACACTTCATTCATGGCGATGAACCTGTTCGAGATGACCGAAGAGGGTTTTGCCAAGCTCGGGCATTTCGATAAATTATTGATCGATCCGCCGCGCGACGGCGCGTTCGAACTGGTGAAATCGCTGGGGGGCGGCAGCGCGCCCAAGCGCATCGTGTACGTGAGCTGCAATCCGGCCACGCTGGCGCGCGATGCAGCCGAGCTGGTGCAGCGCGGTTATGTGCTCAAGGCGGCGGGCGTGATGAACATGTTCCCGCACACCTCGCATGTCGAGTCCATCGCGGTGTTCGCCAAGGAATAACGGCCAAGGTCTGCGTCAATTCTTTTTCGGCGGTGCCGAGAACAGCGGGTTCTTCATCACCAGATTCAGGCGCTCGCCAAACTCTTGCGCGAAGTTGCGCAGGGCTTTGGCGGCATCTTTTTCTCCGGTGGCGCGTTCCAGCGTGTCCGCCATCGACAATAAATTCTGGTGATAGAACTGCTTCATCTCATCGACCAGCATCTCTTTGGTCCACAGATCGATACGCAGCGTGTTCTTGGCTTCGGCATCCCACACCGACAGCATGATGGCTTTGCTGTTGCTTTCCACGCCGCCGTCCGACGCGCTCCAGTCGATGTTGACGGGCAGGTTTTTGTCGTCCAGCGTGACGGTGAATTTGATCTCGGATTTTTTCATGTGTGCTCCCTTTGGTTGGATGATCTTAGCCTTTTAGTTTGGCGAACGCCGACGCCATCGCGCTGTCCAGCGCAGGCTGCGGTGCGGTGCGCGCTTTGTTCACCGCCGGGCTGCGGGTTTCGCGCGCCGTGTCGCGGCGGCTGTCAGCGGCGGTGTCGGTCAGGCGCATGGTCAGCGCGATGCGTTTGCGTTTGGCATCCACTTCCAGCACTTTTACTTTGACGATCTGCCCCGCCTTGACCACGCTGTGCGGGTCTTTGACGTAGGTGTCGGACAGTGCGGAGATGTGCACCAACCCGTCCTGATGCACGCCGATGTCGACGAACGCGCCGAACGCCGCGACGTTGGTGACCACGCCTTCCAGGATCATGTCCGGTTTCAAATCGGAAATCTCTTCCACGCCCACACGGAACGTCGCGGTGGTGAATTCCGGGCGCGGGTCGCGCCCCGGTTTCTCCAGCTCCTTGAGGATGTCGGTGATGGTAGGTATCCCATATTTCGCATCGCTGTATTTTGCCGGATCGAGCGACTTCAGCAGCGCGCTGTTGCCGATCACGGTTTTGATGTCATGCTTGATGTCCGCCAGGATGCGCTGCACCAGCGGATAGGATTCGGGATGCACGGTCGAACCGTCGAGCGGGTTGTCGCCGCCCATGATGCGCAAGAATCCGGCGGCCTGCTCGAAGGTCTTGTCGCCCAGACGCGGCACGTTGCGCAACTGCTCGCGGCTGGCGAACTTGCCCTTGTTGTCGCGATAGCTGACGATACCCGCCGCCACGGTGCTGCTCAAGCCCGAGACCCGCGCCAGCAAAGGCGCGGAAGCGGTGTTCACATCGACGCCCACGGCGTTCACGCAATCCTCCACTACCGCATCCAGCGAACGCGCCAATTGCGTCTGGCTCACATCGTGCTGGTATTGGCCCACGCCTATGGATTTAGGGTCGATCTTCACCAGTTCGGCCAGCGGGTCTTGCAAGCGGCGCGCAATGGACACCGCGCCGCGCAAGCTGACATCCATGTCGGGCAATTCTTTGGAGGCGAATTCCGATGCCGAATACACCGACGCGCCCGCTTCCGAGACCACCACGCTGGTGAGCTTTAATTCAGGGCGCAGCTTGATCAGGTCGTGCGCCAGCTTGTCGGTCTCGCGCGAGGCCGTGCCGTTGCCGATCGAGATCACCGCGACGCGATGCTTCGCGGCCAGCTGCGCCAGCGTGTGCAGCGCGCCGTCCCAATCGTTGCGCGGCTGGTGCGGATAGATCACGGCGGTGTCCACCACCTTGCCGGTCTCGTCCACCACCGCGACCTTCACGCCGGTGCGTATGCCGGGATCGAGTCCCATCGTCGCGCGCGGGCCGGCGGGGGCGGCGAGCAGCAGGTCTTTCAGGTTGCGCGCGAACACGTTGATCGCTTCGGTCTCGGCGCGGCTACGCAATGCACCCATCAGTTCCGATTCGAGATGAAGGAAACTCTTCACGCGCCAGGTCCAGCGCACCGTGTCGGCGAGCCAGGCATCGGCGGGACGGCCCAGATTCTTGATGCCGAAATGATTCGCGAGGCGCATCTCGCAAGGGTTGTGCGGCGCGCTCCAGGCGGGTTTCTCGGCTTCGCTGTCGAGACGCAGTTGCACGTTGAGCAGTTCCTCGCGGCGACCGCGAAACAATGCCAGCGCGCGATGCGACGGGATAGTGCCGAGTTTTTCCGAATAGTCGAAATAGTCGGCGTATTTTTCCGCCGCGTCGTTCTTGCCTTCGATGACTTTGGATTCCACCACGCCGTGTTCCAGCAGATATTCGCGCAATTTTTGCAGCAGCGTCGCGTCTTCGGCAAAGCGTTCCAGCAAAATCTGCCGCGCGCCGTCCAGCGCGGCCTTGGTGTCCGCCACCCCAGCGTTGTCGCCGTTCTCGGTGGTAAACGCCGGACGCAAATATTTCGCCGCTTCCACTTCCGGCGGCAGCATAGGGTCTGCCATCAGTGCATCGGCCAGCGGGACCAGCCCGGCTTCGATAGCGATCTGCGCCTTGGTGCGGCGTTTCAGTTTGTAAGGCAGATACAAGTCTTCCAGATGCGTCTTGTCGGTCGCGTGACTGATGGCATCGAGCAAGGTCGGCGTCATCTTGTTCTGCTCGGTGATGGCCGAGATGATGGTCGCGCGGCGGTCTTCCAGTTCGCGCAGATAGCGCAGCCGTTCTTCCAGCAGGCGCAACTGGATGTCGTCCAATCCACCCGTTGCTTCTTTACGATAGCGCGAGATGAAAGGCACGGTCGCACCTTCGTCCAAGAGTGCTACGGCGGCGGCGACTTGAGCGGGTTTGGCGGCGAGTTCTACCGCGAGGCGTTGTTCTATGGAAGGCAGCATAGTTCTATTTCTGAATTAAATCGGCCTCTGCGAGAAGAGGCCGATGGGTGATTTTATGGAGTGAAGGATTATTCCACGACTGGTAAGAAGCTAATAGCCGATTAGGTTATTTTAATTAGTCACGTGTTCCGTTAAAAGTCATCAGTTCCAGTTGGGCATGACGCGTTTCATGTATTCGTCAAACAAAGGGACGGTAAAACTATTGTCGCCATGCGACGGACTGTAAACCATTCCTTTTTTGATGAGAGTTGCTCTGGTGGGAGCGACGGTCTGCACCTCTTTATTTAACAGGTGTGCTATATCACCTGAGCGGTGCGGCCCTGCTCCTAGCTGCGCCATTGCGCGGAGATATTTTTTTTCAGACGGTGTCAATCTGTCGAAGCGCACGCGAAAAAAACTGGCATCCAGCTCGGAGATGGCGAGGTCATTTGCAGAGATAGTATCGTTAAGCGTAATAGGGGAAGTCGTCGCGCATTGCCAACTATGCTTTCCCCATTCTTGGAGAAAATAAGGATACGACTGAGTTCGATCCAATATTTGATCGAGTGCATGCGGTTCGAATGTCACCCCCAATTTTTCAGCTGGTATCACAAGGGCTTTTTTTGCCTCTTCTGCGCTGAGTGGACCAATCTCTGGATATTCAAATAGTCTCTCCGCGTAAGACTTCGCGCGACCCGCTTGGCCAACGAGTTGAGGCAGCCCCGCGCCTATAAGCGCGACCGGAAGTTGTTCTTGCGCGCATTTGTGTAAGGCAGTGATAAGTGATGCAAACTGTTCTTCAGCCACGTATTGCAGTTCGTCAATAAAGAAAACCACAGCAGTATCTTTCTGTTTGGCCGCTTGGCCAACCATGACAAACAAGTCAATTAGGTCATGCTCCAAATCGCCCGAATCAGCAACACCATGTTCACTCCCAAGATCAATGCCGAATTCAATATCTTCATATTTGACTTTCATCGCACCGACAAACCCACCCAAAACTTTAAGGGCTCGTTTGGCTAGGTCACCAGCCGCAGCTAACCTGTCCAACTGAAGTAAGGCGGTTCGCAATGAAGGTATTAGTAATGCGGGTAAGGAGCGTTTTTCAGGTGCTTCAATCTCTACGACGATAAAGCCGCGCGCCTCAGTATCCTTTGCGATTCGCGTTAACAGTACAGTCTTTCCGACTCCTCGGAGCCCTACCAACAGCAAGCTACGTGCAGATAAGCCGCTGCGAAAACGATCAAGCGCAATGGCTGCCTTCTCAATGATTTCATCACGACCTGCTAATTCAGGAGGCAATGTACCCGCACCTGGCGCATAAGGATTGGTTCTAGGGTTCATATATATGAAACTTATATAAAGTTATCTTAAATTCATAACTAATAGTAACTTCACTGCATCTAACGAGTCAATGAAAATTGTCGCTATGGATTTGTAAATAAAAAAGGCGACCAACTGATCGCCTTTTGTTAGTGTTGCAGCAGCTACTCGTCAATCTTTTTCGCCGCTAAACGCCATGAGCAGATTCAGCAGGTTGACGAATATGTTGTAGATGTCCAGGTACAGAGTCAGGGTCGCCATCACGTAATTCGTTTCACCGCCGTGCACGATCTGGCTGATATCGAACAGGATGTAGGCGGAGAAGATCATGATCGCGACGGCGGAGATGACCAGCGACATCACCGGAACCTGGAAGAAGGCGTTCGCCAGCGACGCGATGACCAGCATGATCAAGCCGATGAACAGGAACTTGCCCATGAAGCTGAAATCTTTTTTGGTCACGGTGGCGATGGTCGCCAGGCTCAGGAAGATCAGACCGGTGCCGCCCGCCGCCATGCCGATCAGCTGGCCGCCATTCTTCAGGTGCAGCGCGACTTGCAGGATAGGGCCGAGGAATATGCCCGCGACGAAGGTGAAGCCGAGCAGGGCGACGATGCCCCACACGCTGTCGCGTAGCTTGGTGACGGCGAACAGCAGGCCCATCATCACGGCGAACATGGCCAGTGCGCCGATGAACGGATGCAGAGCCATGAAGGAGAAGTTGATGGACATGCCGATGAACGCGCCGATGACCGTGGGGATCATGGTCAGGCCCAGCATCATGTAGGTGTTGCGCAGGACTTTGTTCTGTTCGGTTGCGAGAGAGCCGATGACGGCTTGGTTTTGGTATTCCATGGATAACCTCCGGTAAAAATTTAGGAATCAATTCACGACGGGCGTGAGACTACTGATTAAGGAGAAAAGTTGCAATCGACATGATTTAAAGAAAAAAGGCACAACTGGTTGGTTGTGCCTTTTCCCGGTGTTGGCGGAGTGGACGGGACTCGAACCCGCGACCCCCGGCGTGACAGGCCGGTATTCTAACCAACTGAACTACCACTCCAGTTTGTTAGGTGTGATGCTTGGCGGAGGCTGTGAGATTCGAACTCACGGACGATTTCTCGTCGGCAGTTTTCAAGACTGCTGGTTTAAACCACTCACCCAAACCTCCGTATTCGTCTCGATGTTACTGCTGGCTTTTCGAGGGCGCGCATTCTGAACGATAGCGCGCTTTATGTCCAGACTTTCACTGCCTGGTCATTTCGTACGCAGTCCGCCCAATTGTTGGGCGTTTCGTAAAGGCGCACCTGTTTCAGACGCAGGTGATTGCCGTAGATGTCCTGGTAGGCGGGGTCGAGCAGGTCGAAGGCGATCTGTGCCAGATTCTCTGCGGTGGGCACGGCGTTCAGGACGACGGTCTTGTGCCCGGGCAGTCCGGCCAGGAAATCGCACACCACCTTGTCGCCGCGATATGCCAGGAAGGCGTGATCCCACTTGTCGACCACTTGCTCTTTGGCGATGCGTTTTACGTCGGAAAAATCCATCACCATGCCTTGTTCGGACTGTCCTTCCGTCGCGATGATGTCGCCCGACAGGCTGATCTCGATCGCGTAGCGGTGGCCGTGCAAGTGCTTGCATTGGCTGGTGTGGTTGGGGATGCGGTGACCGGCATCGAATTCTAGGCGGCGGGTGATGAGCATGGTGAAGGCTGACGATTTAAGTGGCGCGGATTATAGCTTGAACGCGCGCAGCGCATCCCGGTAAGCGCGCAGCGCTTCCGCGTCGCGTGCCTCGCCATAGCGCAGCGACAGATAGCGTCCGGCGATATCCAGCATTTGGCAGGCCAGTTTCGGGCGGGCGGCGGCGACACGTCGCGCGTAGTCCAGCGCGCCTTCATGTGGCGCTCGGGGCAACCCCGCCTTGGCTAGTTTTTTGCACAGCCTGAGCCAGGCGGCCTGTACCGGGTCGTTGCTGCGGGCGAACAGATGGCGGAACATGAGCAGTGCGAACACGCCGATGATGATGCTCAACCCCAGCATCAAGTCGCGCGCCATCTTTTGCCAGCTCACATCTTTCATGCCCATTCGCGTGAGCAAGGCGAATTGCCGCTCGGGGTTATAGCCCAGCACCCATTGGTTCCACTGGTTGGAAAGCGCGTCGAGGTTGAGGCGCAGCTTGCTCAACCATAGAGGCGGATTGCGCGCCATGAACGGCAGGGCCGCATTGTTTTTGACGGCTGCCGATGAATTTTTTTGCACCCGCTCCGGGGCGATCGCGGCGGTGGGGTCGACCCGCACCCAGCCCTGTCCCGCCAGCCACACCTCCGCCCACGCGTGGGCATCGGATTGGCGCACGATGTAGTAGTTGCCCACCGCGTTGAACTCCCCGCCCAGATAGCCGGTCACCACGCGCGCCGGTATGCCCGCCGCACGCATCAGATACACGAAGGCCGAGGCATAGTGTTCGCAGAATCCCTGCCGGGTCTGGAACAGGAAATCATCCACGCCGTTACTGCCCAGCAGCGGCGGTTCGAGGGTGTAGGAAAAATTCTGTTGGTTGAAGTACCGCAGCGCGGTTTGCACGATTGACGCGTCGCTGTTTTGCGCGGCGCGCCAGCTCGCCGCCAGTTCCAGCGTGCGCGGATTGAGCCGCTTGGGCAGTTGCAAGGCGCGTTGGCGTTGCTGCGCCGACTCTTCGACATTGGCGTGATATACCAGGTTCGAGATCATTTCATAACGCTGTCGCGCGTTCACCGCCTCTTTGCCGAACAGTTGGAAGTCATCGGAAAGACGCGCGCCAGCCGGCAGGGTGGACGGTACATCGAGCGCGTACAGCCATTTTTTATTGTGGGGTTCCAGCGTGACGCTGTATGCGATGGGCTGCGCAGTCGCATCGAAGTGTGGTGCGAAATTGAATGGCGCGGAGCCTGTCGTCCAGGTGCGCCCGTCGTACTGCCACAGCACCGGGCCGCGCCAGTACATCTGATCGCGGCGCGGCACGGCCGACCGGTACGTGACGCGAAACGCCACGGCTTCCGACAGCGATAATTTGCTCAAGCTGCCCGGCGACATCGTGTCCGATAGCCCGCTGCTGTTATAGGCATCTTGCGGCAATCCCCACAGCGGGCCTTGCACGCGCGGGAACAGGACGAACAGCAGCAGCATCAGCGGTACGGCTTGCAGCAGCAGAATCGCGGCGATGCGCAACTGCGGCTTGAAGGTGATGTGCGGTGTCTGGACGCGCAGCCAGGCGGCGACGATGGCCAGCAGCGCCGCGAACATCAACAGTGCCGTTGCCATACTTTGCGAGTAGAAAAAATCGGTGATGAGGATGAAGCAGGACAGGTAGATCAGTCCCGTCGCATCGCGTGTCCCGCGCAGTTCCAAGAGTTTTAGCGTGGCCAATAGCACCAGCAACGTCACGCCCACTTCGCGTCCGAACAGCGTGTGAAAACCGATGGCGATGGCGGCGACTCCCGCGAGCGTGATGATAAAGAGCAGCCAGCGCGACGGCAGCGGGCGGCCGCTGTAGGTGAGATAGGCGCGCCACATCAGCAGCATCGCGCATAGCGAACTGACCCACGGCGGCAAATGTGTCGCGTGAGGTGAGGCCACCAGCAGGATGCACAAAATCAAGCTGTAGACGAGAGGCTTGTTCATGGCGGCTCCGCGCCCTCCCCACGCTTACGGGAGGGGGGCGGCATCCCGAACAACGCCAACCTGCGCAGACACTCCGTCCGGTGAGCCGGATTGTTCTGCGGGGCGAGCTCACTGTCCGGCAGGCGCAAACCGTATATCAAGCCTTGCGCATCGGCATCCAACACCCAGCGCGTCAGCACTTGCAGTTTTTGTTCCAAGCCGGGGTGGGGCGTGTGCGACCAGTCCAGCCACAACTCATGCCCTTGCGGCGCGGAGAATTGTTTGACCTGCAAGCCCTGCTCGCGTGCCAGTGCCTTCCAGGCGATGCGCGGCAGCGGGTCGCCCGGGGAGTAGCTGCGCAACCCGGAAAAATCCTCATCCCCGGCCGCCAATATCTTGCCGGTGCCGTTCTGTGCCGATTGTGCGGGCAGGGGCAGCGGTGCGGCGGGTTGCGGATAGACCAGCGCGCGCACGTCGAAATGAAGGTACGACCAGGCGTGAAAAAGTCCCAGCGGGAACTCGGTGTATAGCGATAGTCGTCCGCTATCCATCCAGCCGCGCCGGGTGGCGGGGATGTCGAGCTGCATCGCGGTGGAGCGGCGCGCGGGCAGATCGCACACCGTGCGATGTCCGGCATCGTCGCGCAGGTGGATCTGATAACGAGCCAGTGTGCCGGGGTTGTCGAAATGGAACACGAACCGCGCGGCCTCTCCCGCGAACACCGGTTCAATATGTCCGGCATGGATCTGCAAATGCGCCAGATTGCGGAACGCATGCAGCATCGACATCATCGCCAGCATCGCCAGCAAAAAAGTCAGCACATAGCCCAGGCTCAGGTCGTAATTGATGTCGCCCAGCAGCATCAGCACCAGCACCAGCGCGAAGCCGAAACCCGACCGTGTGGGCAAGATGTAGATGCGCCGCTGGTTGAGCACCACCGTTCCTGTCTCGACGGTACGGCGAAACGCCCAGTTGCGGAATTTTTGTTTGATTGATTTCAGCACGGGAAGATTGCTTGCCTAGGTTGCGGTGCATTCTAGCATCGCCTTGCCTATGGTCCGATGCGGCTATCCCCAGCCGGGATTTCATGGTTGGATGAGGCCGAGCCTCTGTCCTCCACCGCAAGGATAAGGAGATGTTCCGCAGAAAGCGTCCGGCTTATTGGCACGCTCGTTTCAAATCTGGCTGAATCTTATTACGGGATCGCCATTGCCCGATCAACTCGTTACAGGCCTATCACCGGTCGGGTGTGCGCAACAAGGTCAAGGCGCGCACGATTTCGCACACCATGGCCTTTTGTTTTGGTGCCAGACGATGGAAATCCGCCAGCAGAATGGCGATCATTTCATCGCCGTAGAAGCTTCTCTCCTCTTCAACCTTCAGCACCCCGATATTTTTTTCGTTTTCCCCGTAGTGCAACCAATGGGGGGAGGCTTTCAGCCATTTCGCCAGGATGCGGATTTTATCTGCTGCGGGGATGGCCTCGCCGTTGATCCACTTGCGCACGGCTTGCACGGTAACCGGTTTTTCCGGATAGCGCCGGTTAAACTCGCGCGCGACCAGCGTGGGGCTGGCAATACCGATTCCAATATCGTCGAGCAGGCGCGTCAGACGCTTGCTAAAGGCTTCCTTTTCATTCATCAGGCTCATGGCTCAAAGCTAACATTTTGATGATAACTATCGGTTGTTTTTAAAGATAACTGAAAGTAGAATCAAAGCATGCAACTCAGGATTAATGTCATGCATCCCTTGTTAAGTCGGCAGCTGAAACATTACATGGGCGCGAATTTCGTCGTGCCCGGCGGGGAAATGCATAATTTATTCGAGGCAATAAGCGGGCGTTATCGGGAGCTGGAATATCTGGCGCGTTTCGACCCGCTTACCGGCATCGCGAACCGCCGCCACTTTATCGAAATGGTGGAGGCGGAAACGGCTCGTGCATCGCGTTATGGCAAACCGTTTTCGATACTGATGATGGATATAGACCGGTTCAAGGAAGTCAACGACGCTTATGGCCATCAAGCCGGGGATAGGGTTCTTCAGTCTTTATGCGCAACATGCAAAATTGTCCTGCGCGCGTTTGATCTTGTCGGTCGGTGGGGCGGCGATGAGTTTGCGATATTGTTGCCGGAAACGCCGCCTGAAATAGCCCCCCAAGTGGCAGAGCGTTTGAGGGATGCCATCGAGAGTACGATGGTCGATTTGGGGATGCATTTTCCGTTTCATTTTTCGGTATCCATCGGGTGCGCCTCCCGTAACGCCAAGGATGACAACCTGGACACCATTCTTGCTTTCGCGGACAAAGCTCTTTACGACGCGAAACGCACCGGGCGCAACCGGGTTTGCGTTGCGGCGCAGTAAGTCCGGCACCTGAAATCCGGCATAAGAAGTTTGGACGAGCCTCGGGGTCGGCTGTCAGGCCAGTTTCGGTCATGCGACTTACGGGATGGGCACCGCCACTATCAATTCGCGCGCCAGCGCATCGCTATTCGAGGCAAAGGTGTTTTGTGTGCTCTGCAACCGGTGGCTGGCCACGCCGGGCAGCACGGCTTGCACGTCTTCCGGGATCACCGCGTTGCGCCCGTCCAGCAGCGCCCAGGCGCGGGCGGCCGCGAGCAGCGCGAGTCCGGCTCGCGGAGAGAGGCCGTGCGCATAGCCGGCGGACTCGCGCGTGTGTTTGAGGATGGCTTGCACATAGTCGAGCAGCGCGGGCGAGACGAATATCTGCCGGGCTTGTTGTTGCAGGGCCAGTAGTTCGGCGGTGTCCATCTGCGGGGTGAGGCGGGCGACCAGGTCGCGCCTATCCACGCCGGACAACAAGCCCCGTTCCGCCTGCGCATCGGGATAACCCAGCTGGATGCGCATCAGGAAGCGGTCGAGCTGCGATTCCGGCAGCGGGAACGTGCCGATCTGATGCGCCGGGTTCTGCGTGGCGATGACGAAGAACGGTACAGGCAGCGGCCGCGTCACCCCCTCTACGGTCACTTGCTGCTCTTCCATCGCCTCCAGCAGCGCGCTCTGCGCCTTGGGTGTGGCGCGGTTCACTTCGTCCGCCAGGATCATTTGCGCGAAGATCGGGCCGGGATGAAATTTGAAGTCCGCCGTGTCGCGCTGGTACACCGACACGCCCAGGATGTCGGCGGGCAGCAGGTCGCTGGTGAACTGGATGCGCTGGAACTGCAAGCCTAGAGTTTTTGCCAGCACATGGGCCAGCGTGGTCTTGCCCACCCCCGGTAGATCTTCGATGAGCAGATGTCCGCGCGCCAGCAGGCACGCCACGGCGAAGCGTATCTGTAGCGGCTTGCCGACGATGACTTGCTCGGTTTGCTGGATGACTTTTTGCAGTGGGTTGGTCATGTATTCGATTCGGTGTGAGTTGGGCGACGTAAGCTGGGTGCTGGAAGACGCGGAAGTTGTTTATAACTGACGACTGGCGTCTTCCAACTTGTTTTTACAACATGATCGCCGCGATCACTTTGCGGTCTTCTGCGGCGAGGATGTTGTAGGTGCGGCACGCGGCGGAGGTGTCCATGAATTCCACGCCTATACCCAGTTCGAACAGGGCGCGGTACAAGCGCGGATGGGCGAAGCGTTGCCGTGCGCCTGTGCCGATCAATATGATCTCGGGCTGGAAAGGCAGGAAATAGGCGAAGTGGCCCTCGGCCAGTGCGTCAAAATCGGCGACGATCCAGTCTTCGCGGACTTCCTGCGCGCTTACCACGATAGTGTGGTCGTAGCGCACCCGGTTGACCATCACGTGATCCGCGCCGTGCGCGGTGAACATATTGGTGTCGCCAAAATTAGCCAGATGTAGTTTCACGGTCAGTCTCCATAGTATTTTCCAATTCAGGTATGAGCCTGAAGCGGCCACGATCTGGGTGATTTGATAATGTGGGTTGGTTTGGTTTTGGAAGTTCAGTTTAATGGATTTC
>JABEVF010000005.1 GCA_013043965.1 Gallionella sp.
CCCCATGGTCAACTCCTTTTACGATCACGGGTTCAAGTATAGCAGGTCGTTTTTAAGCCAACACTATTTGTTTTTAACAAAACACTTCTGTCACCCCCCGAGATACAGCCTCCTCTGGCCCAACTCATATGCAAAAACATTGTATTTTTGTCGGTTTTTGCATATGTGCTCCGGGTGTTGTCAGGGGTTATCTTTACAAACATGTCGCCACCATATTACCGCAATGGCATGTTAGTCAATATGAAACAATTAACGGCGTGTCACTACAGTGTTTTTGAATTCAAAACACTAACCCATTGAATTTGTTAGAAGGAAATGGGTAAAAATGCTGATTTTTGGGCTCCAGCTGTCGAACCCGTGGGGCCTAATAATGCTGACGGGATGGCCGCCCCTCTCTCTCGTGTAATTGCGTCCTGCATGAGGCTCAAATAGGGTCACGCTTTACAGAAGCAGCAGACTTGGCACTCCCCCTGGTAGGGTCAAATTCACTTCACGGCCTGTCAAATAAAGTGTAAACTGTCAATTTGTATGTCAAGTGGAGAGATGCCATGGGTAAAAAAATGAAGAACGCACCGGTGTACTTCGCTATTGCTCAGGCCAGACACAATCCGGTTCTCCGCCTAGGGTCCTACGCTGCGGATATCCAGGATCGAATGCGAAAGGTGGGCTATCCCGACTTCAAAAAAGGGGTGTCGATGGCCTTCAATTTGATGCCGCAGGTTGGGGATACATCGCAACCTCAAAGCCCTCCTGTCGTGGAACAGGTCGAGCGACTGATGTTTTTCAGCACCGACAATACCAAAGGGTTTATCGTCGAACAAAACGCGCTGTCTTTCCAGACGACGGAATACGACACGTTTGAGACATTTGCGGATGAGTTCATTAAGGGATTGGGCATCGTCCATGAATGTGTGACGCTCGCGCACTCTGAAAGGATAGGCTTGCGGTATCTTGATGCTATCGTTCCTCCAAATGGGGAGGCAGGTCTTGCCGACTATTTGGTGCCAGGAGTTTTGGGGCTGAGCAGTGAACTGCCTGACGAAGTGCAAGTTTCACATTCATTTACCGAAACGCATATTCGTACTGCCGAATGCGTGGTATTAGCGCGAACGATCATTCAGGCTGGGCCGCTGGGTTTTCCCATGGACCTTCAGCCCATAGGCGTTAACATCGCCGAGCGGTTCAAGTCGATCAATGGCGTGCATGCCATCGTCGATACTGACGCCTCGATTGATGGGCGTCACTTATTTGAATTGGATGCCATTAAATTGCAGCTGAAAATGTTGCGCAGTGGCATTGGCATGGCGTTTGATGCAATAGTAACGCCAGCTGCTATTGCCGCATGGAAAACATAAAGAGGGAGGAAATACAAGATGTATGCAGCCTATCAGGTAGACGGCCCCTCACAACCGGCTGTTCGGGCGACCACGTTTGCCAAGATCGATGAGCGTGCTGATGAGGTGGTTTCTAGCGCTGGCACTTTCCAAGGTCGAATTCTCAGCTACTGCGTCGCAGGAACATTGGGGTTGCTGACGCCGATGTATCTTCATGCCAGTTCAGCAACCGCGAACTGGAGCATCAACCAAATCGAATTTGAAGGTGCCCAAGTCGTGGCTACCGATGCCGCGACTTCCGCCGCCGGGGACATCACCCACATCCGTCAGGTTTTGAAAATCTCGGTTACTGAGTTATCCAGAATTTTTGGCGTTTCCCGGCAAGCTGTACATGAGTGGCTTAAGGGGGGAGCGCTGTCCCCACGCAATGCCCAACGGCTCACCGAATTTGCACAGGCGGCAGACGTTTTCCTGGAGTCTGGGATTGATGTGACACCAGGTGCCTTACGCCGGAAGATCAGCGGTGGTCAATCCCTTTTGGAGTCCGCCGGAGAGGGTGGCAATGTCATCGAATTGGCGCGTGTGCTCGTCGACACGCTGTCACGCGAGTCACAACAACGTCAGCGCCTAGCCTCTCGTCTGGCGGGACGACAAAAATCCGCGTTGGCCGCCAGTGATTTCGGCGCACTGCATCTCCATGAAGATGCGTGAGGGATCTGTGAATGGCAGATACCGATCGGAAGTTCTCGTGGCGATGCGGTTGCAGTCCGAAGGCCCGCCAGATCCGACTGACCGCCGACTGGGACATCTTCAGGTCGCGTGCCAGCAGGCGGGTACTCCAGTGCGTGGCATTCTTCGGCTGGTCTTCGAGGGTCTTGGCAATGACCGCATCCACCCGCGCATCGTCAATGGTGCGCGGCGCCCCTGGGCGCGGCGCATCAACCAACCCATCCAGCCGCATCTTGATAAACCGGTTCCGCCACTTCGAAACCGTTTGCGCACTCGTCTCGTTGCGCCGTGCAACTTCCTGGTTCTCAAGACCGCCGGCACACTGAAGCACGATCCGGGATCGCAGCGCCAAAGCCTGCGATGTCTTGCGACGCCGCGTCCAAGCCTGCAGTTGTTCGCGCTCAGCTTCCGTCAATACCAGCACCGCTTTTGGTCTGCCCCGCATGGTCTCTCCCGTATGGCAAGTTGAACTATACGATGAGACAACATGGGGGTAAAATAATTTAATTATTTATTGACTCAGTACACTAGTGAAACTTCGCGCAATAAATATTCATAACTTCCGATCTGTAATAGATGCAGATATTGAAGCGCATGATTATATGTTGCTGGTCGGCGCGAACAACGCAGGCAAAAGCACGATCCTAAACGCGCTGCGTGCGTTTTACGACGACGCCAAGTGGACGGCCGAGGACTTCCCCAAAGCGAGGGCGGCTGACAACGAGTCATGGGTGCAGCTCAAGTTTCACCTTGACGATGACGAGTGGTCCGGCCTGGCTGATGAGTACAAGGAAGGCGTGGCCGACCAGAGTCTTACCGTTCGCCGTTACTTCAAGTCCGATGACAAGGCCCGAGTTTAGAAGGATCAAAGCAACATCTTCGGCTTCGCCAAGGGGCAGCTCAATGCTGCCCTGTTCTATGGCGCCAAGAACGTAGGAACTGCGAAGGTCGGACAAATACTCTATGTGCCAGCACTGACCACGCCAGCAGAGCAGACGAAGATGAGCGGCCCTTCGCCGCTTCGCAACATGCTCAACTTCCTACTAAAAAAGGTGGTTTCCAAGAGCAATTCCTACAAGGAAATCACCACGGCATTCGAGAAGCTGAACGTCGAGGCCCGCAAAGATGACGGGTTCCTGAGTGAGATTTCCAAACCACTCAACACTGCAATTTCAAGCTGGAGCATCAAGATCGACCTCTCGGTGAATTCGGTCGCACCCGAGGATATATCGAAGTCGCTCGTCAAATTCGCATTTGTCGATTCGTCGCTGGGTGACATTGGCTTTGACCTTGAGCGCTATGGTCACGGCTTTCAGCGTTCAGTGATCTATGAGCTGATCCGTTTGGCACCGACTTTCAAGGATGAGAAGAAGGCCGACAAAAAGGAATTCAATCCATCGTTTAATCTTGTTCTGTTTGAAGAACCCGAGGCGTTCTTGCACCCGAGCCAGCAGGAAAGCATGGCCTACCACCTGCGTCGTCTCGGAGCAGAGGAGGGGCAGCAAGTCATCATCACCACACACTCGCCGACATTTGCAGGGAAGGCAGCCGAAGAGATTGGGCAGCTTGTCCGTGTCCAGCGCTCAAATGGCGCGACACTGACCTTTCAGCCCAAGGGGGCTAAAATCAACGAGGTGTTCGTTCAAGGTGGTGAACTGCTGTCGGCATTGCAAGCCTTCGTTGCCGATGCGGGCATACCGGATGACCGGAAGAAAAACGCCAGGAAGATGATTGCCAACCCGCCACAGGGCGAGATTGCAACGCAAGAAGAGCAATTCCGCTTTCAGCTTTGGCTTGATGGTGAACGCGCCTCGCTGTTCTTTGCCGACAAGGTGCTCTTGGTCGAAGGTGCAACAGAGCGCGGGCTGTTCAACTATTTGCTGGCCAACGACTGGCATGACCTAAGCGCACAGCATATCTGCCTGGTTGATGTTCTCGGTAAGTACAACTTCCATCGCTATATGGGGCTGCTGGAAGCCTATGGCATCCCACACGGTGTCATGTTGGATGATGATAACGGCAAGGAACACCAGGGCGCGGTGAACGACTTGGTGGAGGCTTCAGCGAACGGTCACACACTCGCAGCGCCAGTAAAGTTTGCTGATTGCTTGGAAACGTTCCTGGGTTTGCCCGTACCAGCCAAAGACAAGAAGCCTATCGAAATCCTCAAGGCTGTGACTGCTGGGCAGATCGCAGCCGACAAACTGCAAGCTTTACGGGCAGCTTTTTGCAAAGCTCTGGCAATAGCTTAAGGGACATTATGGATCAGTAGTGTCCGGTTAACTTACGAATTTCCGAGCCAAGATTGAGCAATGGCGCGGGTTGCAGAGCGATTTATTTTGGTGCCGATTTGAAATCATTCTACCCACATTCCGGTTCGAGTAACTTCCTGAGGTCAATACCTCTGGAGGTGACCTATGAACATGGGCAAGACACTGTTCGCGCAACTCATGGAGTTTGTGCCGTGGACCAGTTTTGCGCGCATCGTGACGCGCTATGGCGGCGATTCCAGAGTGCGCAGCCTGAGTTGTACCGAGCAATTCCGAGCTATGGCCTTCGCTCAATTGACCTACCGCGAGAGTCTGCGCGACATCGAAACCTGTTTGCTGGCGAATCAGACGAAGCTGTATGGCATGGGTTTTCGCTCGCCAGTCAAACGCTCGACGCTGGCCGATGCCAACGAAGGACGGGACTGGCGCATCTGGGAGGCCTTGGCAGCGTTGCTCATCCAGCGTGCGCGCAAGCTCTATTGCAACGACAGCTTTGGCATCGACCTGGACAACACCGTTTACGCCCTGGATGCCACGACTATCGACCTGTGCTTGTCGCTGTTTCCGTGGGCGCCGTTTCGCTCCACCAAGGCAGCAGTCAAGCTGCATACTCTGCTCGATCTGCGTGGCAATATTCCGGCCTTCATTCATATCTCGGATGGCAAGACCCACGAGGTCAATGTACTGGATATGTTGCCCATCGAGGCCGGGGCGTTCTATGTGATGGATCGTGGTTATCTGGATTTTGGTCGTCTGTTCACGCTGCACCAGGTTGGCGCGTTCTTCGTGACGCGAGCCAAGCGCGGCATGGATGCGCGCAGGGTGTATTCGAGTCCCACCGACCGAAGCACCGGCATCATCTGTGATCAGCGCATTATGCTGAACGGTTTCTACATCTCGCAGGACTACCCCGAGCAATTGCGGCGCATTCGCTTCAAAGACCCGGAGTCTGGCAAGACGTTGGTCTTTCTGACCAACAACACCGTGTTGCCCGCACTGACGATTGCTGCTCTGTACAAGAGTCGCTGGCAAGTCGAATTGTTCTTCAAGTAATGGAATGGTCGCCCCTTCCCCAAAACGGCATCTTAGTGCCAAAGTGGGAATGGGAATTTCCACAACTGAGGAGAGGCGACCGAAATGAAGCTTACGACAATTGGCATTGATCTGGCAAAGACTGTAATGCAAGTACATGGAATAAATGAACGAGGCAAGACTGCGCTGAAGAAACAGTTTCGGCGTGACCAAATGCTGCCGTTCTTCGCCAACCTGACGCCCTGTCTGATCGGGATAGAGGCCTGCGGTAGCGCCCATTATTGGGCACGTAAATTGGAGGCGTTGGGCCATACCGTCAAACTGATGGCGCCTCAGTTCGTAAAACCCTACGTGAAGACCAACAAGAATGATGCGGCGGATGCCGAAGCAATCTGCGAGGCGGTAAGTCGGCCCAATATGCGCTTCGTTCCGGCAAAGAACGGTGAGCAACAGGCAGTCTTGTCTGTCCACCGGGCCAGACAAGGATTCGTCAAGGCACGTACTGCGCAGGCAAACCAGATTCGTGGGCTCTTGGCCGAATACGGGATCGTCATCCCTCAGGGCATCGGCTACATTGCCAAGCGTTTGCCGGAGATCCTGGAGGATGGTGAGAATGATCTGCCCGGGGTATTCCGACAACTGTTGCAGCGACTGGGGGATCACTTCAAAGAGCTTGATCGGCAAGTGAGCGAGTTGGAGGTTCAGATTCAGTTGTGGCATCGAGACTGCGCTGCAAGTCGAGTGCTGGCAGAAATACCGGGCATCGGTCCAATCACGGCAAGCGCCTTGGTGGCCACCATTGGGAATGCGAGAAACTTCGAAAATGGACGACAGCTGGCGGCCTGGCTGGGACTTGTGCCGCGACAGCACTCCAGCGGAGGTAAGCCCACCCTGTTGGGCATCAGCAAACGGGGCGACACGTACCTGCGAACATTGCTGATTCATGGCGCGCGCGCGGTGATCCGGATTGCCGCGCGGAAAGTCACCACAGGTGACAGTTGGATCAAGCGGGTCATGGGGCGACGAAATAAAAATATTGCGGCGGTAGCGCTGGCAAACAAGAACGCTCGGACCGTTTGGGCGCTTCTTGCCCATGATCGGCACTACGAGACCAACTACGGGGTGACGCAATGAACACGGGTTCCCCACAGGCGCTCGCCCGCCAGCGTTAGAGGCACCCTGATCCAGCGGGCAATCATCTTGCGCAGATCAGGCCGATCCCCCAACCACTCTTCCAGCGACAGCATCAAGCGCTCGATCGTAGGAGGATCCACGTGATCCATGCCACCCCTGGCTGCTTCTCGATCACAATCTGGTCGCCTTCCAGACGACAAGTCAGCTGGCAATTGAACCTGGGGTTGGACAAAACGTCGGGGTTGAAAATCACCACATTCTCGCCCGCAGGCCTGCGCACGGATGGCGTCAAAAGGC
>JABEVF010000067.1 GCA_013043965.1 Gallionella sp.
CAACCAGTTTTGCTGGCGGTACAAAGGCTGCACCATGTTCACGTTGTAACCGTGCGAGTTAAAACGGTAGTCGCCGCCCATCAGAAAAGGCGGCACTGCGGGCGAATACTGGACATTGAGCTGGTTCATCGTGCTGTTCGCGCTGAGGTTGACGGCGGGCATCAGCAGGGAACGGCCTTGCGCCAGCTTCTCTTCCCCGGCCTGCATGGTGGCATAAGCCCCGGCGATCACGGGATCATTGGCTTGCGCGGCGCGGAAGGTTTCCAGCAGGTCGGCAGCCTGCACACCGCTTTGCGCGGCGAGCAGCGTGAAAAAAAACAGGGTTTTGAGTTTCATCGGGAGGTTCGCAATATATTAGAATTCTCTAATGCTACAGCGGTACGGGATTTAGCGCAATCCGCGCGGCGGATTAAAACACGAAACGTTCGGGTTGCGATGCATTTTGCAAAGCGGCGACCGAGGTTTCCATGATGGTCACGGTTTCGAACACGCCATCCGCCACACATTTGATCAGCTTGGCCTGCATCGCCGGCGCGTCACCGACGATGGCGAACAGCCGCCCGCCGACCTTAAGGTGGCTCTGGAACACGGCGGGCAAAACAGGGGTCGAACCGGTCAGCACGATCACGTCATACTGTTGTTCACCCCAACCCCGCGAGGCATCGCCCACTTCCAGCGCGATATTGCCACGATGATGGCCGACCAGATGTTGCCTGGCCATGGCACTCAATTCGGGAACGATCTCGACCGAGGTCACGTGGCCCGCCAGCGTCGCCATCAGCGCCGTCAAATACCCGCTGCCGGTACCCACCTCCAGCACTTTGTCGGCACGCGTCAGATGCAATTCCTGCACCACCCGCGCTTCAAGCTTTGGTTCCCACATGGCCGTACCAAACCCCAGGGGAATCTCCATATCCACAAAAGCCAGAGCACGCTGGGCTTGAGGGACGAAATGCTCGCGGCGGACTTGTTTGAGCAACTCCAAAACCTGCCCGTCCAGCACTTCACACGGACGTATCTGTTGCTCGATCATATTGAAGCGTGCTTGTTCCATGGCGTTCATTCCCTCTCCCAGAGTTCGTATCATTCGGACGGCTTAAATACGGGCAGTATATCAAGCCCACTCCTTCGGGCTCAACCATTCTGCCGGGCAAGCCAAAAAGACCGGTTGCGGCTAAGCGCTCTCGCCCCGCAGCCGCACCCCCTGCCCGCGCAGGCCAACCTCTTCAGCCTGTACCGCCCGCCCCACATCCAGCGTGATCTTTCTGAGCGGGCGCGCGTTACCCGATCGAGTCATCGCGACATCCCGCGGGTAGGCGCAGCCCCGTAAACCGGACAAGGTCACCTCGATGACCGGCACCCGCGCGGCGATTTGCGCGATGCCCGCTAGCAACGCTGCGGTTTCCGGGCTTGCGGTTATACCGTTCTCCAGAAAAATCGCCACCAGCTCGCCCTGGGCCAAGGCCAGCGCGACTGCGTCAAATCCCTGTTGCGGGAGTGCCTCAGGTTCTTTCCCGGATGCGATCGGTATCGCGCGACTTTGCTCGAGCACAAAAGACAGCAACGGCGCCCTGCGCACATGGTGGTCGATCACAAAGCGTATCGGTCGCGGGCTGGCCGCCGCGAGGATGGGGATATAAGCGGCGTGGTTGCACACCAGCACCGCCGCGCCGGTTTCCGGAATATTCTCGATGCCGCGCTTTGCCAGGCGATAAACGGTATGGGTGAGCAGCCACAACAGAAAACGCACGACGAACTCCGGCACCCGTTTGTACAGATAGATCGCCATCACGGCATTGCATGCCGCCGCCGCGCCGAACAACGCCGGGACAGACAGCCCGCCGCCCAACAACGCACCCGCAGCCAGCGCGCCCGCCACCATGAACAGCGCGTTCATGATGTTGTTGCCGGCAATGATGCGGGCAAGGTATGCAGGGTCGCTGCGCAGCTGCACCAGCGCGTACAAAGGTACGATGAACAGCCCGCCGAACAGGCCCAGCCCCGCCAAATCCAGCAGCACCCGCCAGATACCCGGCGCGCCCAGCAGCGCCGAAACGCCCGGGTGTTGCGCACTCAACGGCGGCGTGGCCATCGCAAGATCGAGGCCAAACAAGGTCAGGCCTATCGAGCCGATCGGAACCAGTCCGATCTCGAGCATCTTTCCCGACAGTCGTTCGCACAGCAACGAGCCCATGCCTATGCCTATCGTGAACGTGGCGAGCAACAACGTGACCGTCGTTTCCGAACCGCCCAGGAAATTTTTTGCGTACACCGGAAATTGCGCGAGGAACAGCGCGCCGTATAACCAGAACCAGGAGATGCCGAGGATGGACAAAAACACCGTGCGATTCCCGCGGGCGTAACCGATGTTGCGCCAGGCCTCGGCAAAGGGATTGGGGTTCACGCGCAATTGCGGCTGCGGTGCCGGCGCGGCGGGAATCTGTCGGCTCGCCGAATACCCCGCCACCGCCACCGCCAAACCGGCCAGGGTGATCCACACCATTCCCTGCTCCAGCCCGGCCAACAAACTGCCGCATATCGTGCCGATCAGAATAGCGGCGAAGGTTCCCGCCTCCACCAGCGCGTTGCCGCCCACCAATTCTTGCCGCGTGAGATGCTGCGGCAAGATCGCGTATTTGACCGGCCCGAACAGCGTGGAATGCACGCCGAACAGGAACAGCGCGGACATCAGCCAGGGCAGACTGTGCAGGGCAAAGCCTGCTCCCGCGACCAGCATGATGATGATCTCCAGCATTTTCACCAAGCGCGCCAATCTTGCCTTGTCGTACTTGTCGGCCAGCTGCCCGGCGGTCGCGGAGAACAAGAAAAACGGCAGGATGAATATCCCCGCCGCCATATTCGCGAGCAATTCCGGCTTGAGCGTCGTCCAGCTCGCCGCCTTAAAAGTCAGCAACACCACCAGCGCGTTCTTGAACAGATTGTCGTTGAAGGCACCCAAGAATTGCGTGCCGAAAAACGGTAAAAAACGCCGTGTGCCCAGCAAATGGAACTGTCCGCTCATCAGGCTGCCTCCGTTCAAGTTTGCAACTCCACATGTTCTGGTATGCCTTTCCCGGCATGGGATACACGCAGCCTCATGCCGGAAAAATCAACTGTCGACCTCGACCGTCAGCTCGTCGTTACGCGCCACGATGCCGAACAGCCTATCGATGTTCGGATGCTTGCCGGGATGGTCCCGGGCATCTTGCGTGTGCTCCGCATAGATCACCAAACCCTCTTGGGCCGCATCCGCGCCGATACTGCCCCATTTTTGATACAAATGGTGGTACACCCTGATCGAACCCTGGCTGCCGGGTTGGTTTTCTATCGCACCGGCGACATTGCCAGCGCGGTCAAAGAGCACGACGCGCCGCACATGATCGGCGTTGTCCAGGGTAGCAAGAATGTCGCTGAATTTTTTCATAATAGTCCGCAGGCAAAAAAACGGGGCAGACTGTATGGCAGGCGAGGCGATTATGCAAATTCAGCCGGCGCGCGACGCAAATCGCCGCAGTGCCGCTCCGGAGGCTTGCCTTTCCGGCACAATTCCAGTACCTTGCGTCCCTCGCTAGGGGTCTGCTATAGGCAGTGAGACACACCCTTTGAACCTGTACGGGTCATGCCGTCGTAGGGAAGCATCCCCCGATGCTCCCGTTATTTTTGGAGCATCAAATGAACGCCAATCCCCAGTTTTTAGCCCAAGCCGCCCATGTCGATGAGGCCGCCATCAAGCCTTTGCCGAATTCACGCAAGGTCTATGTGCAAGGCTCACGTCCCGACATCCAGGTGCCGATGCGCGAAATCTCCCAGGCTGAAACGCCCGCCAGCATGGGCGCGGAAGTCAATCCGCCGATCTACGTGTACGACTGCTCCGGTCCTTACACCGATCCTGCGGTCACCATCGATATTCGTTCCGGCCTGGCCGCGCTGCGCGAGGGCTGGATCGTGGAGCGCGATGACACCGAGCAACTGCCCGCACTCACTTCCACCTACGGTCAACAACGTCTGGATGATCCCGAACTGGCCGAGATGCGTTTCAACCTCAGCCGCGCGCCGCGTCGCGCCAAACCCGGCAAAAACGTGAGCCAGATGCATTATGCAAGACTGGGCATCATCACACCGGAAATGGAATACATCGCGATACGCGAAAACATGTTGCTCAATCAAATTGAGCAACAGTTTCGCGAGGGCGGCGACCCGAGTCAAAATCAGAAAAAAATAGGCATGTCGGAAATGATGTTGCGCCAGCATCCCGGCGAAAACTTCGGCGCGTTCATGCCGAAAAAGATCACGCCGGAATTCGTGCGCGATGAAGTGGCTGCAGGCCGCGCCATCATCCCGCTGAACATCAACCACCCCGAAGTCGAGCCCATGATCATAGGCCGTAATTTTTTGGTGAAGATCAACGCCAACATCGGCAACTCCGCGCTGGGTTCGAGCATCCAGGAAGAAGTGGAAAAAATGACCTGGTCTATCCGCTGGGGCGGCGACACCGTGATGGATCTGTCCACCGGCAAGCACATCCACGAGACCCGCGAATGGATCATCCGCAACTCGCCGGTGCCGATCGGCACGGTGCCGATCTATCAGGCACTGGAAAAGGTGAACGGCAAGGCCGAAGACCTGACCTGGGAGATTTTCCGCGACACGCTGATCGAGCAGGCCGAGCAGGGCGTGGACTACTTCACGATCCACGCGGGCGTGCTGTTGCGCTATGTGCCGATGACCGCGAAACGCATGACCGGCATCGTGTCGCGCGGCGGCTCCATCATGGCGAAATGGTGTCTGGCACACCATAAGGAGAACTTCCTGTACACGCATTTCGAGGATATCTGCGAGATCATGAAAGCCTACGACGTGAGCTTCAGCCTGGGCGACGGTCTGCGTCCCGGCTCGATCTACGATGCCAACGACGAAGCACAGCTGGGTGAATTGAAGACGCTGGGCGAACTGACGCAAGTCGCCTGGAAGCACGATGTGCAGGTGATGATAGAAGGGCCCGGCCACGTGCCCATGCACCTGATCAAGGAGAACATAGACTTGCAACTCAAGTGGTGTCACGAAGCCCCGTTCTACACGCTGGGCCCGCTGACCATGGACATCGCGCCCGGCTACGACCACATCACCTCGGCGATCGGCGCGGCGATGATAGGCTGGTTCGGCACCGCAATGCTGTGCTATGTCACACCCAAGGAGCACCTCGGTCTGCCCAACAAGGCCGACGTGAAAGAAGGCATCATCACCTACAAGATCGCCGCCCATGCGGCCGATCTGGCCAAGGGCCATCCCGGCGCGCAGATCCGCGACAACGCGCTGTCCAAGGCGCGCTTCGAGTTCCGCTGGGAAGACCAGTTCAACCTCGGACTCGACCCCGATCGCGCGCGCGAATTCCACGACGAAACGCTGCCCAAGGAATCGGCCAAGGTCGCACACTTCTGCTCCATGTGCGGCCCCCATTTCTGCTCGATGAAGATCTCGCAAGACGTGCGCGACTTCGCCGCGAAGGAAGGCTTAGACGAGGCCGATGCGCTGAATAAGGGCATGGAATTGAAGGCTGTGGAATTCGTGAGGAAGGGCAGCCAGCTCTACAGCAAAGCCTGATCGCCACATGCGGCACAGTCCATCCCTATCCGCCGCGACCGCAGCCAGCCCGTGTATCGGTCACTGCACCACGGTATTGGGTGATGAGGTGTGTCGCAGCTGTTTGCGCACCTTCGACGAGGTCACTCGCTGGCCGACCATCAGCGACGAGGAACGGATACGCATCAATCGGCGCATCGCATTGCTACACTCGACAACCCCTTCCTCTCTCCCTTATCAGGCGGAGAGCCAGGGTTCAAGCTCTGCGCAACCAGAAACCCGACCCTTTAACAACTAGCGCTCCAACGGAGCAAACATCATCTTTATGGACATCCTCTTATTACTCAAGGCCGCGATACTCGGCATCGTCGAAGGACTGACCGAATTCCTGCCGATCTCTTCCACCGGGCATCTGATCGTGGTGGGCAGCCTGCTGGATTTCAACGACGAACGCGGCAAACTGTTCGAGATCGTCATCCAGTCAGCGGCGATCTTGGCGGTGATGTGGGAATACCGCGCCAAGCTCGGTTCCGTAGTCAATGGCCTGATGCAAAAACAGGAAGCAGCGCAACGCTTCACGTTTAATGTCTGCATCGCTTTTCTGCCGCTGGCACTGATCGGTTTGGCCTTCGGCAAATATATCAAGGCCGCGCTATTCAATCCGATCACGGTTGGCGTGACCTCCATCGTCGGGGCACTGTTCATCCTGTGGGCGGAGAAACGCCAGCACACCGTCACCGTGGAATCGGTGGACGAGCTGAACTGGAAGGATGCCCTGAAGGTCGGCTTTGCCCAGGCTCTTGCGCTGATACCCGGCACGTCGCGTTCCGGCGCGACCATCATAGGCGGCCTGTTCTTCGGCCTGTCGCGCAAGGCGGCGACCGAATTCACCTTCTTCCTTGCGATGCCCACGCTGATCGCCGCGACGCTGTACGAGCTGTACAAAGAACGTGCCTTGCTTTCCAGCCACGATCTGGGCATGTGGGCGGTCGGTTTCGTCGCCTCGTTCATCTCGGCCTTCCTGTGTGTGCGCTGGTTGCTGCGCTATATCAGCAGCCACGACTTCACTGTGTTCGCCTGGTATCGCATCGCCTTCGGATTGGTCGTGCTGGGTACGTATTACAGCGGGTGGGTGCGCTGGGCAGCAGCCTAAATATGACCCTATCCAGATAGCCAAACCCTTACGAATAGTTACAAACGACAACCATTCATCGGCCGACAAACGGATAGACTGCCGTGGAACTTTTATTGATTTCCAATATCCACTACACTCCTTTACCTTTCATGAACCTTTCATAAGGAATCTGTAAATGTCACGTGTACTGTTATCGTTAGGCCTGGTTGTCGCAACCGTATTCGCTATCCCGTCGGCCCGGGCCGAAACCCCCGCAGAAA
>JABEVF010000068.1 GCA_013043965.1 Gallionella sp.
ATCTAGAATTCAAATCGTGGACACCCATGAATCTCTTGAAACCCTTATCAATGTTGACGTTGCCGCCGGCGCGTCTCAATTTAACCGGACACTAGTGAAGTATGGATGGAATCCATATACAAGACTATCCGCTGAACAAAGAGCGCATGACGGTAGGCCGCAAAGCCAGCAATGATATCGTGATCGATAATTTGGCCATCAGTGGCGAGCATGCCGCGATCATCACCATTCTGCACGACTCCTTCCTGGAGGATCTCGACAGCACAAATGGCCTGGTCGTTAACGGTGTCCCCACGAAAAAACATTTTCTGCAAAATAACGATGTGATCGAGATTGGCAGGCACGCGCTGAAGTATGTGACTGATCAGGTGAGCCAAACGAGTGCGGCCGATTTCGAGAAGACCATGGTGTTGCGTGAGCCGGTCAAGACACCCGCACCTCATGTTGAAATCACCGAACCCGCTGCGGGGTTTACGCAGACACAGATCATTCTGAACAAGCCTGCCGCCCCGGCCCATACCGATCAATCAGAGCAGCCAGCAGCCGTGCGGTCGGCAGTGGTGCAGATATTGACGGGACCCAATGCGGGGAAAGACCTGGAGCTGGTGAAAAATCTGACGACACTGGGCAAGCCCGGCCTGCAGGTCGCCGTGCTGGCGCGCCGCCCGCATGGCTTCTTTATCACCCACGTGGAAGGGGCGACGTTTCCACTGGTCAACGGGCAGCCGCTGAACGAGCAGCCGCGCCAGCTTAACGATCATGATCTGATTGATCTGGCCGGGGTGAAGATGGAGTTTTACTTCAAGAGTTAGGACGACTTGAGCTGTCCCCCGTATCGCATGTGTTTTCAATCGTCTCGTTTCAAGGAGGCGTTTGAAGAAATGCAACCTTGATCGGGCTGCTGCTGATGGCGTTGCCCGCGGGCAACGCGGCCCATTTCTACCGCTTGCATTTTGTGTATCGCGAGCTTGACCATGTGCGTGTTAAAGGTAAAGATAAGCCCGTTGCGATTATTGAGCCGGTAGATTGGGCCAGGCCACCCGCGATGAGTTGAAGGTTTTTCATGAGATGCGCCGGCGCTACTGCAGGCAGAATTGAGGCCAAGCCGAATTGCAACTGATGAATTTGCAGCGGCTCGCACCTCGGTCGGACGGAGTTGTATAAGATCTACGCTGAACGCGTTGCGTATTTTCGGAAGCATCCGCCGGGAAGTGATTGGGATGACGTTTATGCTTTTGACACCGAATAACCGAGGCCAATGAAACAATGAAACTCCGAGTATTGGGATGCAGCGGCGGGATAGGTGGGAGTTTGCACACCACTTCGTTTCTGCTCGATCACGACATCTTGATGGATGCGGGTACGGGCATCAGCGAACTGAGCCTGACCGAGCTCAGCCTGATCGATCATATCTTCATCACCCATTCGCACCTGGATCACATCGCCTGTATCCCACTGCTGGTCGACAGCGTGGGTTTTATGCGCGACCGCCCGATCACGCTTTATGCGACCGAAGAAACCCTGGATATTCTCAAACAGCATATCTTCAACTGGAAGATATGGCCGGATTTCAGCGAGATTCCCAATGCACAGCAGCCCTTTATGCGTTACCAGCCGATAGAGCTTGGGGAAGGGGTCGTTCTGCGGGGAAGAAAGATCACCGCGATCCCCGCGAACCATGTCGTGCCTGCGGTGGGCTACCACCTGGACAGCGGCGCGGCCAGCTTGGTGTTCAGCGGCGACACGACTACCAATGATGCATTGTGGGGCGTAGTCAATAAGATTAAAAATTTGCGGCACCTGATCATTGAAACAGCGTTTTCCAACAGCGAAAAGGAATTGGCTGTTCTGTCCAAACACCTCTGCCCGAGTTTGTTGGTCGAGGAGCTGGCGAAATTCCAAGGGGACGCGGAAGTCTTCATCACCCATCTGAAGCCCGGCGAAGTCGAGTTGATCATGCGGGAAATCGATATGACACGGCAGAGGCTGCGTCCGAAAATGTTGCTCAATAACCAGATATTTGAGTTTTAGTGCCGACACGATGAGCTATGCACTCGACATTAAAGTGTTGGCAAGCTTGGAGCCGATAGCCGCTTTTGGCGCAGCCCGGCTGCGCGAGTTGCTTGACTATTGCCATACCGAGAACATCGCACGGGGGACCGATCCGTTTAAGGCGCATGGATTGGCCGGGCAATCCGTTTATTTGGTGCGTGGCGAGATCGAGCTGATTTATCAGGACGGCAATCGCGTGGTCGTGAACGCACATTCGGAGTGGGCAAAACATCCGCTGGGCAAGCGTCAGCCGAACATAGTCGGGGCGACCGCCTTGGTGGACAGCCAGCTGTTGCGTATCGATGATGACTTGCTGGATCGCATGGTGACGTGGGATCAGTTTTCCAGCCATGATTTGGCCGGCATCAGCCATGGCCCGTCGGCATCCGAACCTGCCCCGGATGCCGATGTCAACAAGCGTCTGCCCACCGCCAGCCTGTTTAGCGCGGAAAACCTGAAGAGCGGTCCCTTTGCCCATTTGCCCACCGCCAACATCGGCGAGCTATTGCAGCGTATCGAGGCCATCGCGGTATGGGCGGACGATGTCATCATTCGCGAAGGGGATGAGGGGGATTATTATTACCTGATCGATACGGGGCGGGCCCAGGTGACCCGCCGGGTCGATGGGGTCGAGAGGGTGCTTGCCGATCTGAAAGCGGGGGATGTGTTCGGCGAAGAGGCTTTAATCTCCGAAGCCAAGCGCAATGCCACTGTCACCATGCAATCGAACGGGGTGTTGCTGCGTCTGGGGAGGCAGGACTTCCTCGCGCTGCTGCAAGAGCCGTTGTTGCGCAAAGTGGGTTACGTGCAAGCGCAGAAAAGTGTCGCGGAAGGGGCGGTTTGGCTGGACGTCAGACATCCGCCGGAATACCGTTACGACCGGCTCCCCGGCGCGGTGAGCGTGCCGTTGAACGACATTCGCAACGCGATAGGCGTGCTGGATAAGGACAAGAAATATATCGCCTATTGCCAGAGCGGCCGACGCAGCGCCGCAGCGGCATTTATCCTGGCGCAAGCGGGTTATGACGTGCAAATTCTGGACGGTGGTCTGTGGTCGGTGTCGGCGGCGGAGCAATAATAAATTTTGCAAGGGATGTGTTAATGAGCAATGACGCGAATGCCGGTGGAGCGAGTTCCAAGCTCCAATTCACGAAGAACCTGAATGATGTGATCAACAAGGTTCATGCGGCGAATAACATCGACGAAATCATGCTCGATGTCAGCAAGGATATTTGCACCGCATTTAACGCGGATCGTCTCACCATTTATGTGGTGGGTGAAGACAATGCCTCGCTGATCTCGAAAGTCAAAACCGGACTCAACTCGTTCAAGGATCTGAAGCTGCCCATCGCCGAACAAAGCGTGGCCGGTTATGTCGGGGTGCATAAAAAAACGCTGAACATCAAGGATGTTTATGACGAGCAAGAGTTGGCGAGCCATAGCAGCAACCTGCGTTTTTTGCAGGAAGTGGACAAACGCACCGGCTACCGCACCAAACAGATGCTGATCGTGCCGATACTGGATCCCGATGGCGGCCTGGTTGGCGTGATTCAGGTCATTAACAATAAAGCGGGCGTGCCGTTCACGGAATCGGTCGAGGAAGGACTGCAGGAATTGGCGCAAAGCATGGCGGTTGCCCTGCGCCAGCGCCAGAAGACCCATATCGTCAAAACCAAATACGATTTCCTGGTCAGCGATGCGGTGTTGTCGGCCGCAGAATTCGAATTGGCGACCCGCACCGCGAGGCGCAAAGGCGTGGATGTCGAAGAGGTGCTGATCGACGAGTTCCAGGTCACGACCGCGGTGCTGGGAAAAGCGCTGTCGAATTTCTTCGGTGTGGGTTATGAGCCGTTCAAGCTAGACCGGATTAAGCCAGGCGACTTGTTGCGTAATCTAAAACGCGAATACGTCGAGAGCAGCCATTGGGTGCCGGTAGAGGAGAATCAAGACGGTTTGGTCATACTCACGACCGATCCGGAACGCATCCAAGCCTCGCGGGTGGTCAATAACATTTTTTCCCGGCATCGCCTGGTTTATAAGGTCTGTTCGCAGCGCGAATTCAAGCAGACGCTCGATGCCTTTTACGGGGGCGGTTCAGGAATCGACGGTACAGGTGGCTTTGCGGCGGACGAATCCTCGATGGATGACTTGCTCTCCAATCTGGGCGGGGATGAGGAAGAGGCCGGGGTCTCTCTGGATGACGTCAGTGCCGCCGCCGACAATGAGCTCGTCAAGTTGGTCAACAAGATTATCGTCGATGCCTACCGGATGGGCGCGTCCGATATTCATGTCGAACCCCAGCCGGGTAAAGGGAAGACCCAGATACGGGTGCGCAAAGATGGCACGTTGATGAATTACATCGAGATCCCTGCCACTTTCCGCAATGCTCTGGTGACGCGCCTGAAGATCATGTGTGACCTGGATATTTCCGAGAAGCGCAAGCCGCAGGACGGCAAGATAAAATTCAAAAAATTCGGCCCGTTGGATATCGAGTTGCGCGTCGCGACCATCCCCTCACAGGGCGGTGTCGAAGATGTGGTGATGCGTATCCTGGCTTCCGGTGAGCCGCTGCCGCTCGAGAAAATGGGCTTCTCCGCGCGCAATAACGAACTGATCAAAAGCACCGTGAGCAAACCGTACGGATTGTTCTTCGTGTGCGGACCTACCGGTTCCGGTAAAACCACCACGCTGCATTCCATACTCAAATTCATCAACACTCCGGGAACGAAGATATGGACCGCCGAGGATCCGGTGGAGATAACCCAAAAAGGTTTGCGTCAGGTGCAGATCAACAAGAAGGCGGGGCTGGATTTCCCGACCATCATGCGCGCTTTTCTGCGTGCCGATCCCGATGTCATCATGGTCGGTGAAATGCGCGATAAAGAAACCGTGTCCATCGGCATCGAGGCTTCGCTGACCGGCCATCTGGTGTTTGCGACATTGCATACCAACAGTGCGCCCGAATCCATCATCCGCCTGCTGGACATGGGCATGGACCCGTTCAATTTTTCCGATGCTTTGCTGGGGATATTGGCACAGCGCCTGGCGAAACGTTTATGCGCCGATTGCAAGAAGCCTCATGTGGCGAGTCCTGACGAGATCAAATCGATACTCGCCGAGTACAGCGTGGAATTGGCCAACACGAGCAGCTGGAAAAAAGATCCCAATGCGGCGATGAAAACCATCTATGCCGATTGGGTGAAAATGTTCGGCGACGACAAAGGCCAGATTTCGATATATGAGCCGGTCGGTTGTGACAAATGCTCTGGCACGGGTTACCGG
>JABEVF010000069.1 GCA_013043965.1 Gallionella sp.
CATAACCCTTCTTATGTGGCGCGTGTGATTATGTGGCGGCGCGATCCAGACACGGCCAATCGCGCGGCCATGCCCGATTTTGCCGCCACATAATATTCAATCAACCTCCCCGGGGCTCAGGATTTCCCTGACGCGCCCGCGAGGGGAGAGTGTTTTGCTAGAATATTATTTTAAGTACCCGACGGTTCTCAGACGGCTGCGCAACGGGGCGCTTGGGACTGAGATGGATGGAATTGCCAGACATCTCTTTGATCTCGGGTACAAGCCCAGTTCGGCCAAGCTCTATATCAGTCGGCTCGGCAGATTCAGCGAGTTTTTAGGGCATAATGCGAGATCGACGGTAATCAGCCAAGGCGTCATCGATCGATTTATGCTTAGCCTTCATGTAGGATCTCCGCGCGTCGCCGCTCGAACGGTAATTGAGCACGCACGAAATATCGTACCGGATCGGTTTTCAACACCGGCTCGTCGCGTGATAGCGGATCCTGATGGCCCACTGTTGGCCGCTTATCTGGATCACCTGCGCCATGTACGGGGGCTGGAGCCAAAGACCTGCGAGGGGATTCTGAAGGGGGCACGCCGAATCCTCACGTGGCTCCGGGACCATCTGCCTGGTCAGCCCTTTTCCGCGATCACGGGCGAGCATGTTCTCGCTCTCATGCAACACCTCCTGTCGCTCTCGGCGAATCATTACACCCGATCCGCAACGACCTCGTATACTCGTGGATTTTTGCGGTTTTTGCGGTGGTCCGAGCTCAACGGCCAAGATCTTGCCCGTTTCGTCCCACGGACACCATGCTGGCGTTTGGCGCATCTGCCACCGCGGCTCTCATGGCAGAATATCCAGCGCGCCATCGACGCGATCGATATTTCGGAGCCATCGGGCACGCGGGACAAGGCGATCATGCTCATGCTCGCCACAACCGGGCTGCGGAACAGGGAGCTGCGAGTGCTTGAACTTCAGGACATCCACTGGCGAACGGCCGAAGTGATCGTGCGGCGAACCAAGGGCAAGCGCGACCGGGTCGTGCCGCTTTTGGATGAAGCAGGAGCGGCGTTGGCAGACTATATCCTGCACGCCAGGCCCAGGGTCGTTAGCGCCCTGGTGTTTCTGTCCTATTCGCCACCGGCGCGTCCCTTCAAATGTGCTGCCTCAATTTCACGGATCGTCCGTTCGCGATTGGAGCAGGGCGGGGTTGAGCTCTCCGGCCCCGCCGGCGCCCACCTGTTGCGCCATAGCCTGGCGACGCAGCTCGTCCAACAGCGGCGTCCGATCAACGAGGTTGCTGATCTTCTGGGCCATCGGAGCATCGACACGACTGCGATATATGTGAAGGTGGCACTGCCTCAATTGACTGGGGTTGCACTGCCCTTTCCGGGAGGCGTGTCATGAGCGCCCTCTATAAAATGCTCGCTGAGAAGGTCGAAAGCTACATCGAACTTCGTCGTTCGCTCGGCTACATATTCAAAAAACAGGCCGCAACTTTGCGTGCCTTCGCGCGGTTTGTGGAGGTGGAGCAATTCGACGGCCCGCTCACCAAAGACATCGCGCTCAACTTTGTTCTATCATTTATGGGGGACGCCAACGGCCGCGCCATTCGTCATGGAGTGCTCCGTCGTTTCTTCGAATATCTCGCAGTCTTTGACGCGAGAAACGAAGCGCTCGATCCTCGCTCCCTTCCCAGAAACCGCGCCATCCCACCGCCGCGAATCTTGAGTGATGAAGAATTAGCGTCACTCATTACGGCATGCAGAGACGTGGGGCCAAAGCATCCTCATCGGGGACAAGTGTTGACGATGCTGGTCGGATTGCTGGCAAGCACAGGGTTGCGCTCCGGGGAAGTGCTTCGTCTTGATCGCGCCGATGTCGACCTCATCGGCGGTGTTCTCCACGTCAGGAAGACCAAGTTTCGCAAGGATCGGCTGGTGCCGGTTCACACTACGACACTGACCGCGCTATGCCAGTATGCGCAACATCGGGATGCAACATTTTCAGCGCCGAAGGACAGCGCATTTTTCCTCAGCTCACGGGGCAACCGTTTATCAAAAACTGGGCTTCTTGCCGGATTTGGTGCAGCCTGCAAACTTGCGGGCCTTGATAATGGCAAGCGTTTGCGGCCGCACGACCTGCGGCACCGCTTCGCTGTCACCCGCCTCGCCATCTGGCACAGAGAGCATGCCGATGTGCAGGTGCTGTTGCCCTTGTTGGCGACTTATCTTGGACATGCCCGGTACAGCGACACCGCCTATTACGTCACCGCCACAGCGGATTTGCTCGGTATGGCTGCTGACCGCGCATTCGCCGATGGAGGTGCGGCATGAGCGCACATCTCTCGCTTGCGCCACTTCTTGAATCGTTCTTCCGCGACCGGCTGACAAAGCAAAGGAATGCAAGCCCCTCGACCATCGCCAGCTATCGCGACGCCTTGCGCATGCTGATCCTCTTCATCGCTCAACACACTGGACGCAAGCCGGCTGCTCTGCTCATCAATGATTTCGACCGGGACCTTATTCTCGCCTTTCTTGATGACCTCGAAAAAAAGCGGAAGAACACAATTCAGACACGCAACGCGCGGCTGTCGGCAATCCGATCCTTTTTCCATCATGTGGCCGCGAACGACCCCGCATCGTTGGGTATCACGCAGCGCATTCTCGCCATCCCAGTAAAACGATCGCACATCAAGGTGACCCATCACCTTTCGCAAAATGAGGTAGATGCGCTCATAGAAGCGCCTGACCAAAAGACGCAGCGTGGCCGACGCGACCGGACGCTACTGCTCTTCCTGGCGCGGACGGGCGCGCGCGTTTC
>JABEVF010000070.1 GCA_013043965.1 Gallionella sp.
ATGATCAAAGAATCGATCCATATCTACAACCACGAACGGCCCCACTTGGCGCTAAAATGCGAAACGCCTGATGCGGTGCACCAGGCGTCTTTAACTACTACCTAAACAGGACGTGATAAACGACGTTTTACTGTCAACCTAGTTTAGGACGGGTCACGAATCTACAATCCCAACTCACTCCACATCGCGTCCACCTTCGCCTTTACCGCCGCATCCATCACGATGGGCGTACCCCATTCGCGCCGGGTCTCGCCCGGCCATTTGTTGGTCGCATCCAGTCCCATCTTGCCGCCCAGTCCCGACACCGGGCTGGCGAAATCCAGGTAATCGATCGGCGTGTTGTCCACCAGCAGGGTGTCGCGCATCGGGTCGACGCGCGTGGTGATCGCCCAGATCACTTCTTGCCAGTTGCGGATGTCGATGTCGTCGTCCACCACGATGATGAACTTGGTGTACATGAACTGGCGCAGAAAACTCCAGATGCCGAACATCACGCGCTTGGCGTGTCCGGGGTATTGTTTTTTGATCGACACCACTGCCATGCGGTATGAGCAACCCTCCGGCGGCAGATAGAAATCCGCAATCTCGGGAAATTGTTTTTGCAGCAGCGGCACGAATACCTCGTTCAACGCCACGCCCAGCATCGCCGGCTCATCGGGCGGTTTGCCGGTGTAAGTGGAGTGGTAGATCGGGTCGCGCCGCATGGTGATGCGTTCGATGGTGAATACCGGAAATTTGTCCTGCTCGTTGTAGTAGCCGGTGTGGTCGCCGTATGGGCCTTCCATCGCCATGTCATCGGGATGGATCACGCCTTCCAATACGATTTCGGCTGAAGCGGGGACTTGCAAGTCGTTGCCCAAACACTTAATCAATTCGGTCTTCGCACCGCGCAACAACCCGGCGAACTGATATTCGCTCAAGCTATCCGGCACGGGCGTGACTGCGCCCAAGATCGTCGCGGGGTCTGCTCCTATCACGACCGCGACCGGGAAGGGCTGTCCGGGATATTTTTCGCAATGATCGCGAAAGTCCAGCGCACCGCCGCGATGCACCAGCCAGCGCATGATGACTTTGTTCGGCGCGATCACTTGCTGGCGATAGATGCCAAGGTTCTGGCGCGTTTTGGCTGGCCCGCGCGTGACGACCAAGCCCCAAGTGATGAGCGGTGCGACATCGCCCGGCCAGCAATGCTGGATGGGCAACTTGCCCAAGTCCACATCCTTGCCTTCCCACACTACTTCTTGGCACGGCGCGGAAGACACGATCTTGGGTGACATGGTGAGTACTTGCTTGAGCGCCGGCCACTTCTCCCACGCATCTTTCAGTCCTTTGGGGGGTTCCGGTTCTTTCAGATAGGCGAGCAGCTTGCCGACTTCACGCAAGGCTAGCGTGCTCTCTTCACCCATGCCCAATGCCACGCGGCGCGGTGTGCCGAACAGATTGGCGAGTACCGGTATTTTATGGTGTGGCATGGCGTGCCCAACCGGGTTTTCGAACAGTATCGCCGGGCCCTGCGCGCGCAGCACACGGTCGCAAATTTCGGTCATTTCCAGATGTGTGGAAACAGGTGCGGTCACGCGCTTGGGCTCGCCGAGCTTTTCCAGTTGTGCGATGAAGTCGCGCAGGTCTTTGTATTTCATAGCATTCCCTTTGAGCTGGTAGTTCGTAGACTGTAGCTAGTAGCAGAATCTGGGTTTTCACCCGCTACGGGCTAATAAAACTTCTTCTCGCCCTCGGGCCGCGTTTTGAACCGCTTGTGCACCCAGAAGTATTGTTCCGGCATCTCCCGCACGCGATCCTCGATGAAGGCGTTCATGCGTCGCGCATCGGCGATGTCATCGCCGCTCGGGTAGTTTTCCCAGGCGGGATAGAAAGTCAGCACGTAGCCCGCGCTGCCCGGCAGCATGCGCGTGATACCGGGCACGACCTTGGCACCGGTCATGAACGCGATACGCGGCACCGAAGTCATGGTCGCGGCGGGCACACCGAAGAACGGGATGAACGCGCCGTCTTTGATGCCCTGATCCTGGTCCGGCGGATAGATGAACGGCATGCCCGCGCGCATCCCTTTGAGGATGGGGCGCAGTCCCTGTTGGCGCGAATAGAGTCGCTGCTTGCCGAAGCGGGCGCGTTTTTTCAGCAGCAGGTCGGTCAGGTAGAGGTTCTTCTGGTTGGCATACATGCAGACCGTGTCGGTGTGCTGCGCTACCCACTGGCCGCCCGCATCCATGCCGACGAAGTGCGGCGTGAGTAAAATCGATGGCTGGTTTCTGATCGCCTCGAAATGTTCCACGCCTTCCACGCGTATCAGGCTGTTGATGCGCTCGGCACTGCCCCACCACAAGATGCTGCGTTCGACAACGCCGCGCGCGAACATCTTGAAGTGCTCGCGCACCAGTTGTTTGCGCGCTTCATCGCTCATGTCGGGGAAGCACAGTTGCAGATTGATGGTGGCGACGCTGCGCCTTTCTTTGGCCAAGCTGAACAGAATTGCACCCAGCCCATTGCCGATAGCGACCAATAGCGGGAAAGGTAAAAAGTGCAGCAGCCAAAATATAAATACGCCTATGCGAGTCATCATAAAGTCGTTAGTCGTTAGTCGGGAAGGCGACACCGCCAGGGACTTTGTAACGGTTGTAACTCCACAGATATTGCGCGGGTGCGATAGCGATAATGCGCTCCAAGGCAAGATTGATCTGCCGCGGAACGGACTGGGTGAAATCCAATTCCAACGGTGCGATGCGTATGGCATAGCCGCGTCCTTGCGATAAACGTTCCGCGCACGCCAGCAAGACCGCAGCCCCGCTGCTTTGAGCCAGCCTGCCGCTGAGCGTCATGGTGTAGGCGGGGCGGTTGAAAAAATCGACCCACTCGCCTTCACCGTTGCCAGGTACTTGATCGGGCAACAGGCCGATGGCCTCTCCGCGTTTGAGTGCCTTATATAGAATGCGCACACCGCCCACATCCGCCGGGGCCAGCTTGGCCAGGCCGCGCTGGCGACCCTGACGCATGAGGGGTTCCAGCCAGGCTTGTTTGGGCGCGCGATACAAATTGGTCAGCGGCATGCGCTGGCCGACATAAAGTCCGAACACTTCAAAGCTACCCCAGTGCGGGGTGAGGAAAATGATTCCGCGACCAGCGGCTTGCGCGGCTTCAACGTGTTCCCATCCCTGCACGGAGCGCACCTTGGAGCGCACTTGGTCTAGCGGGCTGCGCCATACCCAGGGCAATTCGGTGATGCCTTTACCCGCCTCCGCGATAGTTTGTGCTAGCAGCACTTGATAGGCGGCCCCATCTTTGGACAGGTTGGACAGACGCAGATTTTCTTCTGTGCGCCGCGCGTAGGGTTTGGATAGCGCGTAGGTGACACGCCCCAGTAATCCACCCAGGCCGTGTAGGATACGCAGGGGCAAACGTGATAACAAACGAAACAAAGTAGTGAACAAAAAAGAGGTCATCGGCGACAGGGCGAACAATTTGCTACAATGCGCGCCTTAAAAATTATTAGTGAGTTGGTTGGGATAATCATGAGCGAATATTTGTTTACCTCTGAATCGGTATCTGAAGGTCATCCGGACAAGGTTGCGGATCAGATCTCCGATGCGATTCTGGACGCGATTCTAACGCAAGACCCGTATGCGCGTGTAGCTGCCGAAACATTGACCAACACCGGCTTGGTGGTTCTAGCGGGTGAGATCACCACGACCGCGAATGTGGATTACATCCAGGTGGCGCGCAATACCATCAAGCGTATCGGCTACGACAACACCGACTACGGCATCGATTACAGAGGTTGCGCGGTGCTGGTCGCTTACGACAAGCAAAGCCCAGATATCGCACAGGGTGTGGATAGAGCCTCGGATGATTTTTTGAATCAGGGCGCGGGCGATCAAGGATTGATGTTTGGCTACGCCTGCGATGAAACACCGACCTTGATGCCGCTCGCGATCTATCTGGCGCACCGCGTGGTCGAACGCCAGGCGCAACTGCGTCACGATGGCCGATTGCCCTGGTTGCGCCCCGATGCGAAGTCGCAAGTCACCATCAAATATGTGGATGGCAAGCCGTACTCTATCGACACCGTGGTGTTGTCCACCCAGCACGCGCCGGAAATGACGCTGGAACAAATACGCGAAGCGGCGATAGAAGAGATCATCAAGCCCATGCTGCCCAAAGAATTGATGAAGGGCAAGATCAATTATTTGGTGAACCCGACCGGGCGCTTCGTGATCGGCGGACCGCAAGGCGATTGCGGGCTGACCGGTCGCAAGATCATCGTCGATACCTACGGCGGTGCGGCTCCGCACGGCGGTGGCGCTTTCTCCGGCAAAGATCCTTCCAAGGTGGATCGCTCCGCTGCTTATGCGGGTCGTTATGTGGCAAAAAACATCGTCGCCGCCGGTTTGGCGAGCAAGTGTCTGGTGCAGATTTCCTACGCGATCGGCGTGGCGAAACCCACCAGTGTGATGGTGGACACTTACGGCACGGGCAAGATATCGAATGAGAAATTGACCGAGCTGGTGTTGCGCCATTTTGATCTGCGCCCCAAAGGCATCGTGCAGATGCTCGACTTGTTGCGTCCGATCTATGAGAATACTGCAGCCTATGGTCACTTCGGTCGCGAAGAACCCGGTTTTACCTGGGAAAATACCGACAAGGCGGTCGCGTTGCGGGAAGACGCAGCGCACTAATGAGGCTGACCTGCGTGAATCTCTAGAAATCGTTTTTTTGGGATAAAGCGCAAAGGGTCGTGCATGACCGGCGATTTGCCAGCTTGCTGGTTGAGTTGAATGGCTAGTTGCTTTACCAGCGATGGCGCAGGCGTATCAAATTGATAGACCAGGAATGAGCGAGCACGTGACGCAGCGATTTGCCCAAGAAATGGATTTATAGAGACTCACTATGCAACTCTACGCATTCGGCCTGAATCATCAAACCGCACCACTGGCTGTGCGGGAGCAAGTCGCGTTCAATGTGGACGGGATGGAGGGCGCACTGCGTGATCTGGTCGAGAATGGTGCGGCCAAAGAGGCGGCGATATTGTCCACCTGCAACCGCATGGAGTTGTATTGCAACGCGTCGCAACCGGATCATACGATCGACTGGTTGGCGCGATACCACAATCTGCCTCGCAAGGATCTCGACCCCTATTTGTACACCCTGCCCCGCGAACTCGCGGTCAAGCATTCCTTCCGCGTGGCGAGTGGCCTGGACTCCATGGTGTTGGGCGAACCGCAGATTCTGGGGCAGATGAAGCAGGCCGTTCGTCAGGCGGAAGAAGCCGGCACGCTGGGATTCTTGCTGCATAAACTATTCCAACGAACGTTTTCGGTGGCGAAAGATGTGCGCACCCAAACCGAGATCGGTGCGAACCTGGTTTCGATGGCGGCGGCGGCGGTGCGTTTGGCCGAGCGTATCTTCCCCAGTATCAGTGAACAACGCGTATTGTTCATCGGTGCGGGCGAGATGATAGAGCTCAACGCGGTGCATTTCGCGGCGCGCAACCCCGCGCACATCACGGTCGCCAACCGTACGCTGGAACGCGCGCAGACCCTGGCGCGGCGTATCAATGGCCATGCGATCACGCTGGCCGAATTACCCGATCAATTGGCCCATCACGACATCATTGTGACATGCACCGCCAGCCAGTTGCCGATTCTTGGCAAGGGGATGGTCGAGCGCGCACTCAAGGTGCGCAAGCACAAGCCGCTGTTCATCGTCGATCTGGCCGTGCCGCGCGATGTGGAGGCGGAAGTCGCCGAGTTGAGGGACGTGTTCTTGTACAGCGTGGATGACATTGCCGAAGTGGTGAAAGATGGGTTGGACGCGCGCCAAAGTGCGGTCAAAGAAGCCGAGGTCATCATCGCTTCCGGTGTGTCCGATTTTGTGCACTGGATGGAGTCGCGGGAGGTGGTGCCGACCATACGCGCGCTGCGCGACCATGCCGAACGCAGTCGCCGCCATGAAGTCGAAAAAGCGCTACGTTTGTTGGCCAAGGGCGAGCCACCCGAGAAAGTCTTGGAAGCCATGAGCAGTGGGCTGACAAATAAATTCTTGCATGCGCCCACCCATGCACTGAACCAGGTGCAAGGAGGAGATCGCGAGAATTTCCTCGAAGTTGTGCACCGCTTGTACCATTTAAACTCAGAAGAACAATGAATCCTAGTATTGCCGCCAAACTCGCTCAACTGAGCGAGCGTCTGCTCGAGGTCAATGCGCTGCTCAGCACCGAACAAGCCACCAAGGATATGGACACGTTCCGTAAGCTGAATCGCGAACGTGCCGAACTCGAACCGGTGGTGGCGTTGTATCACGCCTATCAAGCCACTTTGTCCGACATCGCCACCGCGCAGGAGATGGCAGCCGATCCCGAGATGCGCGAGTTTGCCGATGCCGAGATCAAGCAGGGTAGCGAGCGGTTGGCGCAGTTGGGCAGCGACTTGCAAGTGCAGTTGTTGCCCAAAGATCCCAACGACGAACGCAGCGTGTTTCTCGAAGTGCGTGCCGGTACGGGTGGCGATGAGGCGGCGATATTCGCGGGCGACCTGTTCCGCATGTATACACGCTTCGCCGAACGCCGCCGTTGGCAGGTCGAAATCATTTCGGAGAGCCTGGGCGAGATGGGTGGCTACAAGGAAATCATCGCGCGCATCGTCGGTCAGGGTGCGTACTCGGTGTTGAAGTTTGAATCCGGCGCGCATCGCGTGCAGCGCGTGCCGGCCACCGAGACGCAGGGCCGCGTGCACACCTCGGCCTGCACCGTGGCGATCATGCCCGAGGTGGATGATGTGGATGAAGTGGTGCTGAATTCGGCCGACCTGCGCATCGACACGTTCCGCGCTTCGGGCGCGGGCGGACAGCACATCAACAAGACAGACTCGGCGGTGCGTATCACGCACATCCCGACCGGCGTGGTGGTGGAATGCCAGGACGGTCGCTCACAGCATCAGAACAAAGCGCAGGCGATGCGCGTACTTGCGGCACGCATCATGGATGCCCAGGTGCGCGAGCAGAACGCCAAGATAGCCGCGACGCGCAAGAGTCTGGTGGGTAGCGGCGATAGGTCAGAACGCATCCGTACTTACAATTACCCGCAGGGTCGTATCACCGACCACCGCATCAATCTCACCTTGTACAAGATGGATGCCATCATGGACGGAGACATCAGTGAATTGAGTAGCGCGCTGATGGCCGAACATCAGGCCGAGCAGCTCGCCGCGATGGCGGAAGATGTTGTATAAGTGGCTGCGACGGCGCATTCACCAGCAAGGAGTAGGCCGGTGCATCCCCTGCTGCCACGCAGCTCCGTGTCAGCCCCGCCAGCTTCTGCATAGGTTCGCATGAGTTCGTCTATTCAGGACATCCTCCGTAACGACAGCAAGCGATTGCAAGCTGTGCTGGATATCGATCCCAGTTCGGCACGCATCGAAGTGCAATGTCTGTTGCAAGCTGTGCTGCAAGTGAATCGCGCTTACCTGATTACTCATCCAGAACGCAGTTTGAGCGATGCCGAATCGTTAACTTATCACGCGCTATTTGAGCGACGTCTGCGCGGTGAACCCATCGCGTATTTGCTCGGTGAACGCGAATTTTTTGGTTTGAATTTTAAGGTCACGCCCGCAACCCTGATCCCGCGCCCCGAGACCGAGCTGCTGGTCGATCTCGCATTGCAGCGCATCCCGCAACAGGGTGTTTGCCGCGTGCTGGACATGGGCACGGGCAGTGGGGCCATCGCCCTGAGCATCGCCCATGCGCGACCCGGTGCGGAAGTGGTCGCGGTCGACGTATCGGAATCCGCGCTGCAAGTGGCACGTGACAATCAGAAAAATCTAAATCTCAGCAACGTGAGTTTGCTGCTCAGTGATTGGTTTGGCGGGCTGGCCCAACAACGCTTCGATGTGATCGTTTCCAACCCCCCTTATATCGCCGCAGGCGATGAACATCTCGGGTTGGGAGATGTGAGCTTTGAACCTTTGAGCGCGTTGGCTTCGGGTGAGGATGGTTTGCGCGACATTCGCCGTATTGGTGCGCAGGCGTTAGCGTATCTAAACCCCAGAGGGTGGTTGATGCTTGAGCATGGCTACGACCAGGCCGGGCGAGTGCAGGAAATGTTGCAGCAAGTCGGTTTTCGGCAGGTGTTTTCCGCATGTGATCTATCCGGCATACAGCGCGTGACCGGCGGTTGTGCTTGACTCGCTGATTCATACCTCACTACAATTCCCGACCATTTAATTCAGGTAATGATTATGACGACAGATATCCAAAAACGCATCCACGAGCAAGTGACGACCCATCCCGGTGCTCTATATGAAGGGTAATCCCGCGTTCCCACAATGTGGTTTTTCTGCGAACGCGATCCGTATTTTGAACGCGCTAGGAGTGAAAGAGCTGTATACGGTCGATGTGCTGCAAGATGCGGACATCCGCCAGGGCATCAAGGATTACGCCAATTGGCCGACGATCCCGCAGCTCTATATCAAGGGTGAGTTCGTCGGTGGCTCGGACATCATGGCCGAGATGTATCAAAGCGGCGAATTGAAGACGATGCTGGCAGGCTAGGCCGAAATACATAGGTATTCAGGCATATAGGCTTTACCAGCGGTTTAGGCTAGAGTCCGTCTCGAGTGCTGAAGTACGGGGTTGGGAACGACTCTTATTCATACTCTCCTCCTATTAGGGCGATCGCAAGATCGCCCGCTTTTTTATTGTGCTTCCAAATAGCGTCTGCCGCGCGCGATCGCCGCCGCCACTTGGTTGGGCGCAGTACCGCCGATGTGATTGCGGCTGGCCAGTGAGCCTTCCAGAGACAGCACCTGATAGACATCCTGCTCTATGAGCATGGAAAAACTTTGCAGTTCGGCTAGGTCGATCTCGCTTAGATCGCAACCGCGCTGCTCGGCAAAGCGTACTGCCAATGCAACGGCTTCATGCGCATCGCGGAAGGGCAGGCCCTTCTTGACCAAGTAATCGGCCAAGTCGGTCGCGGTGGCATAGCCCTGCAAAGCCGCATTGCGCATGGCATCGGGCTTGACCTTGATGCCGCTGATCATGTCGGTGTAGATGCGCAAGGTTTGCACCAACGTATCGACTGTGTCGAACAGGGGTTCTTTGTCTTCTTGGTTGTCCTTGTTGTAGGCCAGCGGCTGGCCCTTCATCAGCGTCAACAGTGCGACCAGATGCCCGTTCACGCGACCGGTCTTGCCCCGCACTAATTCGGGTACATCGGGGTTCTTTTTTTGCGGCATGATGGAAGATCCCGTGCAGAATCGGTCAGCGATGTCGATGAAGCCCACGCGCGGATTCATCCACAAGATCAGCTCTTCGGAAAAGCGCGATAGATGGGTCATGATTAATGCTCCCGCCGCGGTGAATTCGATTGCAAAGTCACGGTCCGAAACGGCATCCAATGAGTTTTCGCACACGCCTTCAAAACCTAATAGTTCCGCCACCATTTCGCGTCGGATCGGGTAGCTGGTCCCGGCCAGTGCCGCCGCACCCAAAGGCAGACGGTTGACGCGTCGACGCGTATCCTGCAGTCGCTCGGCATCGCGTTTGAGCATCTCGAAATAAGCCATGAGGTGATGCGCGAAACTGATCGGTTGAGCAACTTGCAAATGTGTAAAGCCGGGCATGATAGTGAGCGTGTGGAGTTCAGCGAGATCGAGCAAGGCGTTTTGCAATGCCGCAATAAGTTTCATCAGTTCGTCGATCGCGTCCCGCAAATACAGGCGCACATCGGTGGCGACTTGGTCGTTGCGCGACCGGCCTGTGTGCAAGCGTTTGCCGGCGTCACCGACCAAGGTGGTGAGGCGCCTTTCGATATTCAGGTGCACGTCTTCCAGGTCGAACGACCAGATGAATTCTCCGGCGATGATCTCGGATCGGATTTTCGCCAGTCCTCGTTGAATGTCGCTCAAATCCTGCTCGGCTATGATGCCGCAGGCAGCGAGCATTTGTGCGTGCGCCAAAGAACCCTGGATATCGAATAAGGCCAGCTTCTGATCGAAGCCCACCGATGCTGTGTAACGTTTAACCAATTCTGCCACTGGTTCCGCGAATCGTCCCGACCAGGTGTTTTTATCTTGTATGCTAGTCATTATTTGTCCAAAATCTGCCCGTTAAAAACGGATACCACACAAAATTGAGGCAAAAAATACGAGGATTTTCGCCATGAATAAGGCGCGCAGTATAAAACAAAAAGCCTACCCGGACGCGCTGCCCAACTTCCGCAACCTTGGAGTGACCTTGCGTATTTTATTGCTGAGCAATGCGTTGGCCTTGCTAAAAGCATTTACAGACGCTGGTGATGTAAGGGATGTGCTGTTCCGGATGATGCAAATCGCCGCGCTACTATCCCCGGTTTTGTTTAGTAGTTTGCTTTTGCTGTGGTTGGTACAACCTTGGTTGAAGCGATTAGAATATTGGCACGGGGTTGTTGTGGTCAACGGGCTGATAATGGTTATCACGTTGACTGTCTACTATGTCGGTGGTGCGTTATATCAGCCGTTTGCCATTGTGGGCAGCTATTTTGATTTGTTTCAATACGCGCTGATCAGCGTGATCGTATGTCTGGTTTTGCTGATGTACTTCCGCTTGCGTTCGCAAATGTTGTCCCGCGCTTTGCATGATGCGCGCTTGCAGGTGCTGCGTGCGCGCATCCGTCCGCACTTCCTGTTCAATGCCATTAACGCGGTGCTTTCTATCGTGCGCGCACAACCCAAACGGGCCGAGACCGCATTGGAAGATATGTCGGATCTGTTTCGTATGGCGATGGCCGAGACACGTGATTTGGTGCCGCTGAGCCAAGAGATCCAGCTGAGCAAACAGTATCTCGCTTTGGAGCAATTGCGCATGGGGGAGCGCTTGGGCGTTGATTGGGAGATAAATGACGCACCGATGAACGCACTGATTCCGCCCTTGCTATTGCAACCCTTATTGGAAAATGCGGTGTACCACGGCATAGAGCCGTTGCCACATGGCGGGGAGATCAAAATCCAGATGAGTTGCCGGGGTAAGGAGTTGCGCCTGGTGGTCGAAAACCCCTGCGCTGCTGTGGTCGCAGAGCGACATTCCGGGAATAAAATGGCTTTGCAAAATATACGTGAGCGGCTCGAGCTCTTGTTTGATGTAGAGGCGCGCTATCAAGTGGAAGCTAGCAAGGAATTCTATCGTGTGGAAATTACCTTGCCTTGTGTGATTAGGGAGACATCATGACTATGGTCGAACTTGCGTTGCGTGTGTTCATTGTTGATGACGAGCCGCCTGCCCGTAATCGTCTGCGTGAACTGTTGAATGACTGCAGCGACCAAATCGCATTGGAAGTCGTTGGCGAGGCGGGGAATGGGCAAGAGGCCCTGGACAAGCTGGTTGATACACCTGTCGACGTGGTTTTGATGGATATACGCATGCCACAAATGGATGGTATCGAGCTCGCGCAACATTTGCAGAAACTAGATCGGCCACCAGTGATAATTTTCACCACCGCATACGACGCATATGCAATCAAGGCATTTGAGTTGCGAGCGATCGACTATTTGCTAAAGCCGATACGCCTAGGACGTTTGTTTGACGCGCTCAATCGTGCCCGTGATGCGGTGCCGATCCAAACGGAAGTGTTGCGCGATTTATTGCCGGAGCCACGCAAGCATTTGTCTATTCATGAGCGAGGCAGAATACATCTGGTTCCTGTCGAGAATGTGTTGTTCATGCGTGCCGAGTTGAAGTACATCACGGTGCGTACTGCAGAGCGCGAATATTTGCTGGAAGAATCGTTAACCGCATTGGAAAAAGAATTCGCGGCGCGCTTCGTGCGTATCCACCGGAATTGTATCGTCGCGAAAGAAGCCATCGTTGGCTTTCAGAAAGGCGGAGATGAAAATGAGAGCGGTTGGATGGTCAAACTGAAAGATATCGATGAACCGCTGCCCATTAGTCGCCGTCAGCAATACTTAGTCAAAGGGTTTTAATTGGACAGGAAATTTAGCAAAACTATTCATTAGCTCTATCCTCCCTCCATGACTGGTCGGTTGGGTATAGTAAGGCTGCGCTTATCGGATCGCCTAAATGGAACAGTCCACCATGCTAGCGTCCATTGGACAGCAGCAGTCTAACGTCCTGCGCCAGTAGCTCGGCGGACTGCCCATAAGGAGCCAGTAGTAACGGTTTTCCCCCCAAGCCCAGCAAATAAATCCCGTCGGTATGATCCAGCGTATAGTCGCCGTGTTTGTCGTACTGCTTCGTATAGTTCACGCCAAATGCCTTGGCTGCTTGTGCGGTCGACTGCGCGTCGCCATATAAACCCAAGAAAGATGGATCAAAGGATGGTACAAATTTAGCGAGTAACTCAGGGTTGTCTCGTTCCGGATCTAGCGTGACGAATAAGACCTGCACCCGTGCTGCATCTGCACCAAGCAGGCGCATGACTTGAGCTAAGTCGGCCAGGGTGGTGGGGCATACCTCGGGGCAGTGGGTGTACCCGAAGAATAGCACGACGACCTTTCCTTCAAAGTCCAGCAGACTGCGAGGTATGCCATTAAAATCGGTAAGCTGAAAGCCGGTCTGCGCATGCTGCCAAGATACATCTATGGCATGATAACGCGACGGAAGCTCCGGTTCGTCGCATGCGTTAAGCAGCAGAAGAACTAAAAATATTAAAAAAACGTTGCGCATTTTGAACGACTCTGGAAAGGTTGTTCCTTAAAAGCTGAATATGGTGCACGCAATAAAAATTGCAGCAACGTACGCAATGTCCGAGGCTAATTGTCTAGTAAAAACGCGGATTTTAAAGTAATCGTCTCTTTTAGTGTGATGACGGGAAGTGCTTTGGCGGTGCGTCAAGCAAGCGGTCGCATCTTCCCGTTTTTCGAAATATTGCGCAAGGCAAGGCCGGTCACTTGTTG
>JABEVF010000071.1 GCA_013043965.1 Gallionella sp.
GGTCTTCAGAACCTCGATCTTGCCAGCAATGGCAGCCCACTTCTACCGCTTTTTAGCGCATAAATTCAGCTCAGGCTTGGAGTTTTGCAAGAAGCTCGTTACAATACAGCTGGGATGTAATGAGGCATCCCAATTTTTAAAACTTCTTACAGGTGGAAATCCATGAAAAAAACCGCAATGACCATATTATTATCAGCGTGTGTGGCGACTCCCGCGCTAGCTGACAACTCTGGGAAGTTTTATATCGCTGGCGATCTGGGTCAAGCCAGTTATAGCAACGTAACAGTCCCCGCTGGCGGCGGCTTCCCTGCCGGGACCTTCGCTGATCCTGGCATGGTGGGAATCGCTGGCGGTTACCATTTCGGCGAAATGCTGGCGGTTGAAGTAGGCTATTCAAAATTCGGTGATTCGACCCTCAACTATGGTGGTATCGGCAGCGTCACGTTGGCAACCAGCTCGCTCCATGTTGCGGCAGTGGGTACCTATCCTCTGACTGCCCAATTCGATCTGCTCGGCAAGCTGGGGTTGTCTGCGAACAAGGAAAATTTGACTGGCTTCGCTAACCAAAGTCAAAGCAAAACCGACTTGCTGCTTGGTATTGGTGCGCAATACCACATCAATTCCAAATTCGCTGTCCGCGCTCAATATGAGAATTTCGGCAAATTCAGCGGATCTCCAAACCCTGCTGACGGCTCTAGCTCCCCAGTTAAGGTGTCGGCTATTTCTGTTGGCTTGACTTACGACTTCTAAACTACTCTATACCGTAGTGAGCAATGGACAGCCCGCTTTGTGCGGGCTGTCTGTTTCTACATAGTGTCTGGCTTGGATGCGATACGCGGAAGATCACCGACCCACAAAATATCGCCACTCGCTTGCGTCTTTAACCCAACACCTTGAGCAGCATCTTGGTCGCCAGGAGCAATAGCAAACAGGCGAAGCCACGACGCAGCCACTTGAGCGGCCAACGGTGCGCGGCTTTGGCTCCCAGCGGGGCGGTCAAGACACTGCCCAAAGAGACCCAGAGCAAGGCAGGAAGAAAAACATAACCCGCGCTGTCGTGGGGCAAAGCGGGCTGCTCCAGGCCGGTGGCAATATATCCCAGCGTGCCGCCCAGCGCGACCGGGAAGCCAATCGCCGCCGCCGTGCCGATGGCATGCCGCAACGACACGTTGCACCACACCAGAAACGGCACGATCAGCGCGCCTCCCCCTATCGACACCAGACTGCTGATGCCCCCGGTGAACGTGCCCATCAGACTCATACCGGCCAGGCCGGGTAACTGGCGCGAGGCATGGGGGCGCAGGTCGAACAACATTTGCGCGGCGGAAAAATAAACGAATGCGGCAAAAAAGATGCTCAAGCCGCGCGCCGAAACCGAGCCGGCAATGGCCGCGCCCAAGGCCGTTCCAAACAATATCCCAGGGGTAATGCGGCGCACCACCCGCCAGTTGACCGCGCCATGCTGGTGGTGTGTGCGCAAACTGGACAGCGAGGTAAACACGATGGTGGCCATGGCAGTGCCGAGTGCGAGATGCATCGCGATGCCGGCAGGGAAATGTTGCGCCTCGAACATCAGCAACAGCGCGGGAACCAGAAGCAAGCCACCGCCTATGCCGAACAGCCCGGCAAAAAAGCCGACGAGCGCGCCGAGCACCAGATAGGACACGACCCACTCCACGTTATTTCCTCACCAGATTCTTCAGGATGAAATTCCACTCTGCAGGATCAACCGGGGTGATCGACAAACGGTTCCCGCGCTGCAAGGTGCGCATACGCTCCAGCCCCGGATGCCGGCGCAATTCATCAAGGGGAATGAGCGCGATCTTTTTCACCAGCTGCACATCGACATTGAACCAGCGCGGTGTTTCCGGCGTGGCTTTCGCGTCGAAGTATTTGCTGTTCCTGTCAAACTGGGTGGCATCGGGATACGCGACGCTGCCGACGCGCGCGATTCCCGCGATTCCCGGCACTTTGCAATTCGAGTGGTAGAACAACACCCCGTCGCCGACCTGCATCTGGTCGCGCATGAAATTGCGCGCCTGATAGTTGCGCACACCGTACCAAGCGACAGCTTGCCCGGGAAAGTTGGCGAGATCATCGACACTGACATCTGAAGGTTCGGATTTCATTAACCAGTAACGCATGTGCCATCCCACAAAGAAAAAGTGCGACCCCGAAAGGTCGCACCGTAAAGACTTCTACACAACGTAGCGAGCGAAGCTGAGGCAAGGCAAAAAATGGTGAAAAACCGGAATGTACATTTCAGTACATGAGGATTTCGAATCATTTTTTAACGCCGCATCAACGAGCGTAGCAGTTGTGCAGATGTCTTTGAATAAAGCCCCCGCCTGTGCCGGTGACCCAATATCTTGAACCTGGGTTCAAGAGGGTTGCTTCCAAGTCGCATCAGGTATATCCGCAAGGGACATTCACAACAGCAACATCAAAGGTCACAACCTTAAGCAGAGCTTATTGGTTCAAAGAATTATGGATCTGTCGAGCACCGCAGGGACAACTCAAAACAGCGTGTCTTGTTCGGCTATCGCCGTATCGATTGCTGCCTGCATGGCGTCCATTCTACGCGTAAAATCGGCCAGGTCAAAACCCCGGCCAATTTTTGTTTTGAGTAGCTCGTGGGTGATGTTGAGCGCGGCCATCAAAGCGATGCGCTCGACGCTGGCGATCTTGCCGACATCGCGTATCTCGCGCATCTTCTTATCCAGGAAAGCCACCGCATCGAGCAGCTCGCCGCGTTCACCTTCGGGGCAGGCCACGCGCAATTCGCGATCCAGCAGTTTGATGTCCAGGGTTTTGATCGCGTCACTCATGCGGCTTCGTCCGGTAAGTTATCGAGCAGTTTCTCCAAACGGGCTTTCGCGGTGTCCATTTTGTCACCCAACTGGCGGTTGCTGCTTTGCGCCTGAGCCAAGTCTTGGCGCAACTGGTGATTCTCCGCGCGCAATTTGCCGCTGATCGCGATCAGCTGGGCGAGTTTGATTTCGAGTGCGTGCAACTGGTTTTCCATCCTCGGACTATAGTTTGAAAAGTGCTGATAAGTCAAACGGTAAGGCCGTTTTGTACAAGCACTTTATAACTATTGGGATTTGGCGGGTGGCAGGACGTGTGTTAAGGTGCGCTCCGCTTTGAGGTGCCGCGCGATGCAAGTCCCGCGGTTAAACGGGAAACAGGTGCGATGCCTGTGCTGCCCCCGCAACGGTAAGTGAGTGCGGCTGCGTCGATATACCACTGTGCACGAGCATGGGAAGGTGACGTGGCAAGACTTGCGAGCCCGGATACCGGCCTGAGAGCAATGCACAGGAAATGCTGCGGGTGGCGCATCGAAAAGGACCGTCCAGAACGAGCACTAGCCCTCCGACCAAACTGGTCATCGCTGATACGCTCGCCGATGCCGGGCTCGTTACGAGCGGCCTTTCAGAAACGACCTCACCCGCTGTATTTCCTGATTATTGATTTTCCAACGGGGACGCTTGGAACTCACTCAGGAAACGACCATGCAACAAGAACCGACCCAACCCACGGTTATCCCGCTGCGCAGCCAAAAGGTTTTGCGTAGCCGTTCGGCCCGGTCACCCGAAGACGGTCGCATCAGCCGCCGGTTAACCGCAAGCAAGTGGCTAGTTATCATCACCGCTGAACTGTTCGGTGCGACCATGCTCCCTACTGCCGCGCATGCGGACACACCGGATTCAGACGAGATTGTCGTTACCGCGACACGCTTGCCGCAGCTGCTCAACCAAACCATCGCCGACACCACCGTGCTGAACGAACAAGAAATACGCAACTCCGGCGCGCCGGATGTTGCTACATTACTGCGTTCACTGGCGGGAGTTGAAGTCGCGCAGACTGGCGGGCTGGGCGAACAAGCCAGGATTTTTATGCGCGGCACCAACTCCGATCAGGTGCTGATACTATTGGACGGCGTGCGCATCAATTCGGCCACGCTGGGAACGACGGCCATTGAGCACATCATGCTGGACAGCCTCGATCGCATCGAGGTGGTACGCGGCAACGTCAGCAGCCTGTATGGTTCGGAGGCCATAGGCGGCGTGATCCAACTGTTCACCAAGCATGGTTCAGGCACTCCCGCCTTCAACGCCAGCACGGGCATGGGGAACCACAACACACAGCGGGTGGCAACGGGATTTTCCGGCGAGGTGAATGACACTTCCTTCAGCGTGAATGCCGGCCGCGTCAGAACCGACGGCGTGTCGGCGATGAACCCGTTACTCATGCCGAAAGCCAACCCCAACAACAACGGTTATGACAACGGCACCCTGGATGCGCAAATCAAACATGCCCTCAACGCGGATCATGCCTTGTCCGCCTCGGTGTTCAGCACACGCGGCAACATCTCCTATGACAGCGCCTTTGGCTTGCCAACCGACCTTAATGACACCGTAGAGAATCTCGATAAACTCTCGCTGGCATCGGATGATCAGCTCGGCGCGATGTGGCACAGCCAGGTGCGTCTGGCGCAAGGCATCGACGACAGTCACACCTACAAAAACGGCGCGGAGGTCTCGCGTTATCAAACCCAGAGCAATCAGCTGGCTTGGCAGAACAATCTCAGGGTCGCAGACGGTCAACAGTTGAGTTTGTCGGCGGAATATTTGGCACAGGCAGTTACATCCACCGTGTTCTTTTCGCAAACCTCGCGCACCGTAAATAGCGCGTTGGGCGGATATACCGGCGAATTTGGCGCGCAGCAAATCCAGCTCAATGTGCGCCAGGACAATTACTCTGACTTCGGCACGGCCAACACCGGCCTGCTCGGGTATGGGCTGTCCTTCGCGGATCGCTGGCGCGCCACGGCCAGCATCAGCAACGCCTTCAAAGCTCCGACTTTCGATGATATGTATTGGCCGTTACAGTTTGGCTATCAGGGCAACCCAAACCTGAAGCCGGAACGCTCGCAAAACAAAGAGGTCGGGTTGCGCTATGCGGCGAACGGTCAGCGCGTGGAGGCGGTGTATTTCGACGACCGCATCAGCGATCTCATCGTTTATCAATTTCCCTCGATGGTGAATATCAACCAAGCGCAAATCACCGGGCAGGAATTTAGCTATGCGGGCGATTTCGGCGACAACCATTTGAATGCCAATGCGACCTTCCAGAACCCGCGCGATGCCGCGACCGGTCTGGTGTTGGCACACCGGGCCAAAGAGTTCGGCAGCCTCGCGGCGGCGCATGATTTCGCCGATTGGAATCTGGGAGCCGAGGTTCGCTATAGCGGTGCGCGCCAGGATACCAACCAAGTCACTTACGCTGCGGTCACCTTGCCGAGTTACTCCTTGCTCAATCTGACTGCGCGCTACAACATCGACAAGCATCTGAAGCTGTCCACGCGTGTGGACAACCTGTTCAATCGCAGCTATTCCGAGATGTACGGCTACAACACCCTGGGGCGTACGTTGTACGCGGGATTGAACTACCAGCAATAGATATGGCAGGGCCTTACAAACCCTGCTGAAACGGGTGCGCCTATGTGATAAGGTAGGCGCGTTTGATTTGCAAAACACAAGGAAACTCGAGATGAAAACCTCACACACCAGATCACTCGCGCTCGGCGCGCTATTGATGCTGGCGATGGCCGCAACACGCATGCACCATTCCGGCACGCCCCTGCATTTCCCCGACGCATCGCTGGCGATATTCCTGCTCGCCGGTTCTTTGATTGCCAGCCCGCTGTTGCTTGGCGCGTTGTTTCTGGAAGCGGTGCTGATCGATTACCTCGCGATCACACAGTTTGGCGTGAGCGATTTTTGCGTCACACCCGCCTACTGGTTCCTGATCCCGACTTATGCCGTACTGTGGTTTGCCGGTCGCAGCTACGCGCGTATCCATCAAAACACACCGCGCAGCCTGGGCGTGTTTGCCGCGATTTCTTTTGCCGCGGTAAGCGTGGCATTCTTGATCTCCAACGGCGCGTTCTATGCCTTTTCGGGTCGCTTCGCCGACATGAATGCAGCCGAATATGCCGCGCGCGTGACGCGATACTATCTGCCGTACTTAGCCGGCGCTGCGGCCTATCTGATCCCGGCAGCATTGTTCTACGCGCTGTTCGCACATCGCGAACACCCCATCCATTCCATCGCCAAATAGACCATGCCGGACAATAGCGAACAACACCGGAAGCGCATGGCGCGCAAGAAGGCGGTAGTCGATGCCGCGATCACCCGTGCCGACCAAGACAAAGGCTTATTGCTGGTATTGACCGGCAACGGCAAAGGCAAGTCCAGCTCGGCGTTTGGCATGGTGGCACGCACCCTGGGTTATGGCCTGAAGGCCGGTGTGGCGCAATTCCTCAAGAGCCGCCGCGACACCGGCGAAGAAAAATTCCTCGGCAACCAACCCAATGTGCAATGGCATGTGCTGGGAGACGGCTTCACCTGGGACACGCAAAATCGCGATGCCGATATCGCGACGGCGCAACATGGCTGGAAAATTGCGCAGGGTTTGTTGGGCGATGCGTCACTGCACCTGGTGGTGCTGGACGAGCTGACTTATCTGTTGAAATACGGCTACCTCGATGCACAGCAGGTCTGCGCGGACTTGGCGGCGCGCCCCGCCATGCAGCACGTGGTCATCACCGGCCGCGCCGCGCCCGACTGCCTGCTAGAAATGGCCGACACCGTCAGCGAGATCCATGATGTCAAACACGCCTTCCGTGCCGGTGTGCGCGCCCAACCCGGCATAGATCTGTAGCCATGCGTCATTGCCCCGCTCTTTTCGTCAGTGCGCCCGCTTCCGGGCAGGGGAAAACCACCGTCACGGCGGCGCTCGCCGCCTATCACCGCAGCTGCGGGCGGCAGGTGCGCGTATTCAAGACCGGGCCGGATTTCCTTGACCCGATGATCCTGGAGCGCGCCTCAGGTCATCCGGTCTATCAGCTCGATTTGTGGATGGGCGGCGAGGCGCATTGTCGCGAATTGCTCTATCAGGCTGCAGCCGGGAGCGATCTGATACTCATCGAGGGAGTGATGGGCCTGTTCGACGGCGCGCCTTCCAGCGCCGATCTGGCCGCATTGTTCGGTATCCCGGTGCTGGCGGTCATCGATGCGAGCGCGATGGCGCAGACCTTCGGCGCCATCGCGCTCGGACTGGCCAGTTACCGCACGGACATCAGATTTTTCGGCGTGCTGGCCAATCGCGTCGCGAGCCCCAACCACGCCGACATGCTCAGAGAAAGCCTGCCCTCCGGCACCGGTTTTTTCGCCACCCTACCGCGCGATGCCGAATTGGGCCTGCCCGACCGCCACCTCGGGCTGGTGCAGGCGCAGGAGATCGCCGATCTCGACCAACGCATCGCGCATGCCGCAAAAATCCTGGCAGCGCAGCACTGCGCCGCGCTGCCAGAGCCCGTTGCGTTCACACCCGTCGAGAGCGCGTCACCCGAGCGCAAGCTAGCGGGCATCCGGGTCGCCGTAGCCCGTGATGCGGCCTTCTCGTTCTTGTATCGCGCCAACCTCGATGCGTTGCGGGCCCTGGGTGCCGAGCTGGAATTTTTTTCCCCGCTGACCGACACACGCCTGCCCGAGGCCGACAGCCTGTATCTGCCCGGCGGTTACCCCGAGTTGCATCTGCCAGAGCTGGCAGCAAACTCGCCGATGCGCGACGCGATATGCTCGCATCATGCAGCGGACAAACCCATTCTCGCCGAATGCGGCGGCATGCTTTACCTGCTGGAGACACTGAGCGATGCGCAAGGAAACCGGGCAGAAATGGTGGGGGTGTTGCCGGGCCACGCGGTGATGCAGAAGAAACTGGTCAATCTCGGCATGCACAGCGTGGCCCTGCCCGATGGGGAGTTTCGCGGCCACACTTTTCATCATTCCAACATGGAAACCTCGTGCGCACCGTTCGCGATGACCTCGCCAGCGAGGGCGCGTGGCAAGCCGGAAGCCGTATATCGTGTCGGCAATTTGCACGCCTCTTATATGCATTATTATCTGCCCTCAAATCTGCCGGCAGCCGCGCATTTTTTTACCCCGTAACTCATCGTTTTATTCACCCATCACTTTAAGGAGAACACCATGCACATCGAACCCGGAATCATCGCCCAAGCCAAGGTCATGGCGGCCAACGTCGGCGCGACTGGACTGCTGCTTGCTTATGCGAGAGACCTGATCAAGAACCCTGCCGACATCGTACGCATGTTGGTGGCTGCGGTATTTTTCTCGCTGTTCATGCAGGGGTTCCACGTCAAGGTGGGCCCATCCGAACTGCATTTCGTCGGGGCGATGATAATTTATCTGACCCTGGGTTTTGTGCCCACCCTGATCGGGTTCGCAGTCGGTCTGCTGTTGCAAGGCGTGTTGTTCGAGCCGCTGGATCTGCCGCACCTGGCCGTGAACAGCCTGTCGCTGATCGTGCCGCTGATCGCCGTGCATTACACGCTGGGCCGCAAACTGCGTGAACAGGATGCTGTCATCACCTGGAAAAGCATCCTCAAACTGGACGCGATGTATTACAGCGGGGTCACCGCGATGGTGGGTTTCTGGCTGGCGATCAGCAACGTGGCGACATCATTCACTGCATGGGCGACTTTCGCTTCATCCTATCTGGTACTGGTCGCCTGCGAACCGCTGCTGACTTACTCCGCGTTGCGCCTGCTCAAGCGTCATGAGGGCAGCAAGATCGTCGACCTCTGCTTCGCGGTCAAACCGCTCAAGCTGGCGAATTGATGGGAAAAGTCTGGTTTGTCGGCGCGGGACCGGGCGACCCCGACCTGATCACGGTCAAGGGCCGCGACCTGGTCGCCGGGGCGGGTGCGATACTCTACGCCGGTTCGCTGGTAGCGGAAGCGACCACGCGTTGGGCGGACCCGGCATGCGAGATTTGCGATTCGAAGAGCATGGCGCTGGAAGAGATCACCGCCTGGTTGATCGACCGTGCGACCCGACATGAGACGGTGGTGCGTTTGCAGACCGGCGATCCGACGCTGTATGGCGCGCTGATCGAAATGGTGCAACCGCTCGATGCAGCGGGGATCCCCGTCGGTGTGATTCCCGGCGTCTCGTCGGCGATGGCTTCGGCGGCGGCGGCGGTGGAAAGCCTGACCTTGCCGGAGGTAACCCAGACGGTGATCCTGACGCGCATGGAAGGCCGCACGCCGATGCCGGATGGCGAGGCACTTCGAGATCTGGCGCAGCACCACAGCACGCTGTGCATCTTCCTTTCCATCACCTTGCTGGGCGAGGTCAGGAAGGAATTGCTGGCAGCGGGCTGGCGCGATGACTCGCCTATCCTGGTGGTGCACAAGGCGAGCTGGCCGAATGAGGAAAAGATCATCCGTGGCACGCTGGCCGACATACGCGACCAGTGCCGCGAACAGAAGGTCAACAGCCAGGCCATGATCATCGTCAGTCCCGCGCTAGGCGCGCGCAACTGGCAAGAATTGAAGAAATCCAAGCTGTATGACGAGGCTTTTACGCACCGTTACCGTCGCGGAATAAAAAAGGAGCTGCCGAGTGAGTGAAACAATATTATTGATCGGGCATGGCTCGAGGAACATCGAGGGCAACCTGGAGATCGAGGCCTTTGCCGATATGTGGCGCAAACGCCAACCGCAATGGCGCATCGAAGTGTGCTTCATCGAGTTTGCCGACGTATTGCTAGATCAGGGGCTGGATCGCGCCGCTGGCCACGCCTCCCGGGTCATCGTTGTGCCGCTGATCCTGAACGCGGCGGGCCATGTCAAGATGGAAACCCCTGCACATATCGCTCAGGCACGCCTGCGCAACCCGGATACCGAATTTGTTTATGCGCCGAATCTGGGGGCGGATGACCGCATCCTGCAAATCCTCAGGCGCAACCTGCTCAAGGCGATGGCCGCGATGGAAATGCCCGACCCCAAGAATACCGGAGTGGTCGTGCTCGGGCGCGGCTCGTCCGATCGCGCCGCCAACGGCGAGGTGGCCAAACTGGCGCGCTGGTTGTTCGAAGAGACGCACCACGAGCTGGTGGACATCGCGTTCACCGGCATCACGTTCCCGCGCCTGGAAACCGTGGTGCAACGCCAGGTGAAATTGGGCATGACACAGATCGCCGTGCTGCCCTATTATCTGTTTACCGGCACGCTGATAGCGCGCATCCGCAAACAGGTGGAGCGCTTGCGGATGCAATACCCGCAGGTGTGTTTTTCGCTCGGCGAGTATTTCGGCTTCGAGGAGGAGATATTCCAGTTGCTGGAGGAGCGCGTACAGGCGGTGCAATCCGGAACGGCGCAGCGGCTCGGCACCATGCCGTGCGACGGTTGCAAATATCGGGCATTCGCCGAGGAACACGGCGAACATCACCATCACGACTGACATGCAAAACACCGTCACAGAACAACTCACCCAAGCCGGTCAGCAGATCGAACACGACTCGTTTGCGATCGTCGATGCCGAGGCGGGTCCGCATGCTTACAGCCCCGGACAATGGCAGGTGGTGCGGCGCATCATCCACGCCACCGCCGATTTCGAATTCAACGGCCTGACATGTTTCCATCCCCAGGCCATTGCGGCGGCACTGCAAGCCGTGGCGAGGGGCGCGCCCATCGTCGCGGATGTGGAAATGATTTGTGTCGGATTGTCCAGGCCGCGGCTGGCCCATTTCGGCAGCAGTACGCACCAGTTCATTTCCGACCAGGATGTGATCGCGCGCGCCAACGGGGAAAACAGCACTCGCGCGGTACAGGCGATGCGCAAGGCCCACGAACAAAAGCTGTTGAACGGCGGCATCGTCGCGATCGGCAATGCGCCCACCGCGCTGCTGGAAGTATTGCGCCTGATACGCGAACAGCGGGTCCGCCCGGCACTCATCGTCGGCATGCCGGTGGGTTTCGTCTCTGCGGCGGAATCAAAAAAACTACTGAGCGAGATTACCGACATCCCGTGGATCACCATCGCGGGCCGCAAAGGCGGCTCCACGCTGGTGGTGGCGACGATACACGCGATCCTGGCACTGGCGGAAGCTGAACAGAAAGCGACTGCCCGCACATAATGGAAACGCAAAAGGCCAAAGGCACGCGCAAGGGATATACCACCGGGGCCTGTTCGGCTGCGGCGGCGCGCGCCGCGACATTGGGATTGGTCGCGGGCCGGGTGCCCGATGCGATCGACTGCCAATTGCCCAACGGGCAATTGGTGCGCTTCACGGTAACCGAGGGTTCGTGCGAGAACGGGCATGCGCATGCCGTGGTCATCAAGGATGCGGGTGATGATCCCGATGTCACCGACAAGGCGCATCTCACCGCCGATGTGCGCCTGCTGCCGGCCATGCCGGATGCGGTGCTGCTAAAAGGCGGCGCGGGAGTGGGCATGGTCACGATGCGCGGCCTGGGGCTTGAAGTCGGCGGCCCGGCGATCAACCCGGTTCCCAGGCGCAACATCGAGGACAACGTGCGCGCCGCAGCCGGCACGCTGTTGAGCAACGACGGCTTGGAAGTCACCATCTCGGTGCCGGGCGGAGAGGAAATGGCCAAACGCACCTTGAACGCACGGCTGGGCATCATCGGCGGCATCTCGATACTCGGCACGACCGGCATCGTGCATCCCTATTCCACCGCTGCATTCCGTGCCAGCGTGATCCAGGGTGTCGAAGTCGCCGCCAGACAAGGGCTGGATACCGTGGTACTTACCACCGGCGGGCGCACCGAAAAATTCGTGATGCGCGAGTTGCCGGATTTGGCCCAGCTGTGTTTCGTGCAGATGGGCGATTTTCTGAAATACGCGCTGGACACGGTGGTCGACAACGGTATCCGCCATGTGGTGATAGGCGGCATGGTGGGCAAGCTCACCAAGATGGCGCAGGGCGAAACCATCACGCACGCCGGGCGCAATGAAGTGGACACCGATCTGGTCGCGGACATCGCGCAAGCCGTGGGTGCGCCGCCCGAAGTGTGTGCCGAGATACGCGCCGCCGAGACCGCGCGCTTCGGTGCGGAGAAAATGGAAGAACTGGGACTGGCACACGAATTCCATCTCGAACTGGGTCGCCGTGTGATCGGCACACTCGTGGCGCGTTACCCGAAAAAATTCACGCTTAAAGTGCTGGTCTGCGATTTCGAAGGCAACAAACTGGCCGAAGTGGAGCAAGCCCATGATTGAACCCTGCCGCATCATCGGTGTGTTGGACAACGGCGTATCGGGCTTGACCCCTGCCGCACTCGCGCATCTGCAATCAGCCGACCTGGTCATCGGTGCCGAACGCACGCTGGCACTGTTCGATTCGGTGTTGCCCGCACACGCAGAACGGCGTGACCTGGGCGGGCAAATGACCGGCGTTCCCGTGTGGGTCGCGCAGGCCAGAGAAGCGGGGCGCAGCGTCGTGGTGTTGGCCACCGGCGATCCGCTGTGCCACGGCATCGCGTCATTTCTGGTCGAAAAATTGGGTAAGCAAAGCTGCGAGGTGCTGCCGAATGTGTCCACGCTGCAATGGGCGTTCGCGCGGTTGGGCCTGGCGTGGCAGGAGGCGAAGATATGTTCGGTGCACAGCAAGGACGCGGGTGAGTGGGCTGTCGGCGCCACCCCGAAACACGGCTTGTACGCGTTGCTGCAAGCCGCCCGCTCGCATGATCTGCTGGCGGTGTTGACCAGCCCCGACAACACACCGGCACGCATCGCGCGCATGCTGACCAGCGAGGGACTGGGCGAAGTGTTCCAGCTCAGTGTCGTGAGCGGACTATTCCAGAACGAGGAAAAAATTGTTGGGCCGCTCAATCCATCGCAATGCGTGGCGCTGGACTGCGGCGACCCCAATGTGGTGATCCTGCAACGCCGCGAACCGCGCACGCGCGAAATCTTGTTCGGCCTCGCAGACAGCGCCTTCATCCAGCGCAAGCCGGAGAAGGGCCTGATCACCAAGCGCGAAGTGCGCGCCGTGTCGCTGGCGCGGATGCAGTTGCGTTCTGGCTCCGTCGTCTGGGACATCGGCGCGGGCTCCGGCTCGGTGGGGCTGGAGGCGGCGCGCCTGTGCCCGCAGGGCCATGTTTACGCGATCGAGAAGAACCAGGACGATGCGGAGAACGCGGCGCAAAACCGCCAGCAACTGGGCATCACCAACTACACCTTGGTCAACGACAAGGCACCTTCCGGACTGGATCAATGGCCTGACCCCGATGCGATCTTCGTCGGCGGATCGGGCGGCGAACTGGACGAACTGATCAAGATCGCGCTGCAACGCCTGAAACCGGGCGGCTGGTTGGTCATGAATTTTGTCACGTTCGAAAACCTGAATGTCGCGCTGACCGCGCTGGGCGAGCTGGGCGCTGCCTGGGATGTCACGCAACTGCAGGCCTCGCGCAGCCAGCCGATACTGCACATGCACAGGCTGCAGGCGGAGAACCCGGTGTGGATCGTTTCTGCACAGAAAGTAAAGGTATGAAGACCACACGCTTCGGTAAACTGATCGGCGTCTCGCTAGGGCCCGGCGACCCCGGCCTGATCACGCGCCGCGCCTGGGAAGTGATGCAGGGCGATGCGCACTGGGCCTACCCGGTGCGCAGCCGCAAGAGCGAGAGCTATGCGCTGGGCATAACGCAACGCGCGGGACTGTCCCTCCCGGAACACAACGGCGCGCTACTTTTTCCGATGACTCATGATGCGGAGAAGCTGGGTATCTATTGGCTGGAGGCCGCGAACACTGTGCGCTCTGTATTGCAGACCGGGCGCGACGTGGCCTTTCTGGTCGAGGGCGATGCCTCGACTTATTCCACGTTCGGTCATCTGGCGCGCACGCTCAAGGCGCTCGACGACACAATTGAAATCGAAGTCATTCCCGGCGTGCCGTCTTTCCATGCCGCCGCCGCGCGTCTGGGAGAGCCGCTCGCCGATGTCGACGACATGATGGCCATCGTGCCTGCGGGTTATGGCATAGCCATGCTGGAGCGGTTGCTGGAGGATTTCGACACGCTGATCCTGATCAAGGTCAAGCCCATATTGGATGACATCATCGCTTTGCTGGAGCGCAAAAATTTATTGGCGCACAGCGTCTTCATCGAAAAATCCGGCGCACCGGAAGAACGTATCGTGCGCGACGTCACAAGCCTAAAAGGGGAAAAAGTGAATTACCTGTCGTTGTTGATTATCAAGAATCCGGACCGGCAGCGCGGCGACATCGCGCGCGGTTGCCGCAAGGTTGTTCGGGTGGAAGAACAATGAGCGAACCTCGCGTAGCACTGGTCGCGATCACCAAACATGGCGCGGCGCGAGTCGCGCAGCTCGCCCCGCAGTTACCCGCTGCCAGCATCATCGTGTCGGAGAAGTTCGCGGCGCAGATGCAGTGCCTGCCCAATGCCGTGCACGCCTATCAGGGTGCCTTGAGCGCGCAGATCGCCGCGCTATTCCACGACTACGACCAGATCGTGTTCTTCGTCTCGCTGGGCGCGGTGGTGAGGCTGATCGCGCCGCATCTCAAGTCCAAGGACGAGGATCCCGGTGTGCTGGTGGTCGACGATACCGCGCAATTCGTGATCCCGGTCCTGTCCGGACATGTCGGCGGAGCCAATGCCTATGCCGAACAATTGGCCGCGCTGCTGGGTGCTGTGCCGGTACTGACCACCGCCTCGGATGTGGGCAAGACGATAGCGGTGGACATCCTCGGGCGCGAATTGGGCTGGCAGGTGGAATGCCCCAAGATCAACATCACGCGCGTCTCCGCCGCAGTCGTGAATGAGGAGCCGGTCGCCTTCGTGCAGGAGGCGGGCGCGAAAAACTGGTGGACGCGGCCCACGCCGCTGCCGGCAAACATCAAACTGTTTTCTCGTTTCGAAGAGGTGGATCTGGATCGTTTCAAGGCGGTGCTGTGGGTGACGCGGCGCGACATCGGCGGCGACACCTGGTCGCGACTGGCGGAGCGTCTGGTCGTGTACCGTCCGCCCGAGGGGCAAGAATAATGCGCGTAGCATTGGGCATAGGTTGCGACCGCAACGCGGCATTGCCGACGCTGCAAGCAGCGGTGACACAGGCATTGGTGCAGGCGGGACTGGCACACGATGCTGTGGCGGTCTGCGCCAGCATCGACCTGAAGAGCGATGAGGCCGCGTTGTTGCAGCTTTGTGCGCAACACGGCTGGCCGTTGTGGTTCTACACCGCCGCGCAGCTGGCGGATATTGCAGTGCCCAACCCTTCCGAGGTGGTGCTTAAATTCATGGGCACACCTGCGGTGGCGGAGGCGGCGGCGATGCTGGCCGCGAACACCGGCATCGCAGGCTTGCTGGTCGAAAAACATAAACACTGTGGCCTGGACGGCAAGAACGCCACGGTATCCATTGCGAGGTTGCTGGAATGAAAAAAGGAAAAATCCTGCTGGTCGGTTTCGGCCCGGGTTCGAAAGAGGATATGACTTACCGCGCGCGCGCGGCCATCGCCAGCGCGGATGTGGTGATCGGCTATACCACTTACATCAAGCTGGTCGAGGACTTGCTCGATGGCAAGGAGGTGATACGCAAAGGCATGACCGAAGAGATCGATCGTTGCGTCGAAGCCTACGAGCAGGCCAAGCTGGGTAAGGTGGTCGCAGTGGTGTCATCGGGCGACATCGGCATCTACGGCATGGCCGGCCCCACCTATGAAGTGCTGTTCCAGTCCGGCTGGAAACCCGGCGATGACATCGCGGTGGAAGTCGTGACCGGCAGCACCGCCTTGTCGGCCTGCGCATCGCTGGTCGGCGCGCCGCTGACCCATGATTTCTGCTCGATCTCGTTGTCGGACCTGCTCACTCCCTGGCCAGTGATCGCCAATCGCCTGGAGGCGGCGGCGCGCGCGGATTTCGTCGTGGCCTTGTACAACCCCAAGAGCGGGCGTCGTACGCAGCAGATCGTCGAGGCGCAGCGCATCATGCTCCAGTATCGCAAGGCGGACACGCCGGTGGCCATCGTCAAGTCCGCGTACCGCAGGCGCCAATCGGTTCTGATGGTCAGGCTGGACGAGATGGCCGACTGCGACATCGGCATGCTGTCCACCGTGCTGATCGGCAACAGCAGCACGTTCCTGCGGGACAACCTGATGATTACGCCGCGCGGTTACGCCAACAAATACGACAGCCTTACCGGGGCGACGCGGGAAGGCGAGAATGCCGGGCGTTCGTTGAGCATGGGGCTGCTGGGCTGGAAGTCCTGTGTGCGCAGCCATATGCGCGATTCCGCGAGCCATTCTTTGCAGGATATTGCCGGGCATTTCGGCATGCCGCCGGAAGAGATTCTGTCTGCGATCAGCGGCGGCAGTAGCGGTGATGCTGCCGGGGAGTTTTCGGCGATACAGGCACCTGATGCCGCGCTAGTACTGGACGAGGTGCGGAGCTGGGGGCGCTTGCGCGCCGTGGTGCGCGCCGGGGATGCCGTCAGCGAGATGATGCTGAACGGCACAGAGCTGAATCTGAGCGGTGACAGGCTGAACGTCGAGAACGAGCACTTCCATCTGCATGTCGATTGGAGGCGGGTCGCGCGCGCGTGGCTGGTGCGGCGCGGCGACCAGAGCTGCGGCGTACATTTCATCGACAGCCATGGCGATACCGTCTGCAAACTTTTATTGGCACGGCAGGGGAGAACCTTCGATACCGCTGCCGAACAGCAATTCAATCTGGCCTGGTCAGCGCTGGGTGAAAGCTCTTTGACCGAGGTGAACGATGAGTGATGCCGTGCTGGAAAAACCAAAGATGATGCAATACAAGCGCCACCTGCTGGTATGCGTCGGATCGCGCTGCAGCCAAAATGGCGCGTCGCAGGCATTGTTCGACAGCCTGGGTGAGAAATTCAAGGCGGCCGGGATAGACGGCGGCGAATCGCGCGTCAAGCGCTCACGCACCACCTGCTTCGCCACCTGTAAATCCGGCCCCATCCTGTGCGTGCAGCCCGACGGGGTCTGGTATTACAACGTTACCCCCGACAATATGGACCGTATCATCCAGGAGCATCTGGTCGGCGGGCAGCCGGTGGAGGAGCTGATTTACCATCGGGGGCCGAGTTGTGACGCAGCCTGATCCAGCCAGTTTTTCTGAAGCCGAACGCGAGTCCTTGTATCGGGTCATGCGCGCCCGGCGCGACATGCGTCACTTCTCGCCGGGCGCGACGGTGGACGCAGCGGTGCTGCAGCGCATCCTGTCTGCCGCGCACGCCGCGCCGTCGGTCGGCCTGATGCAGCCGTGGCGCTTCATCCGTGTCAGCGATGCGGCGTTGCGCGAACAGATACAAGCACTGGTCGAGGCCGAGCGCCATCTGACTGCGCAGGCACTGGGCGAACGCGATGCCGAATTTTTGCGTCTGAAGGTCGAGGGTGTGCGCGACTGTGCGGAGCTGTGGGTGGCAAGCCTGATGGATCAGCGCGATGCGCACATATTCGGTCGGCGTACCTTGCCGGAAATGGATCTGGCCTCGCTCGCCTGCGCGATCCAGAACATGTGGCTGGCGGCGCGCGCAGAAGGCCTGGGCATGGGCTGGGTATCGCTGTTCGATCCGCACACCCTTGCGGCGCTGCTCAACATCCCGGTCGGCGGCAAGCCCGTTGCGATTCTGTGTCTCGGGCCGGTGCCGGAGTTTTACCCCGCCCCCATGCTGCAACTGGAACAATGGCGCATGCCGCAGCCATTGAACGAGATGCTGTTCGAAAATAGCTGGGGATGCCACAAACCCGGATGACAGGAATGACGCAATCCGCAAATCACTGGGCCGTACCGCTGATGATATTGGCGGCGGTGTTGCTCGACCGACTATTGGGCGAGCCGCGCCGTTTCCATCCGCTATCCGGTTTCGGCTGGCTGGCGCGGCAGGTCGAAAAAATATTTTATGGCATAGCCGACGGCGCATCTGCAATGCGCCATGCGCGCGGTATCGCCGCGCTGTGCGCGCTGCTGGCGCCGCTCGTGCTGCTCTCGACGTGGCTGCAACAGTTCGCGATTTTCGGCACGCTGTTCTCGATAATCCTGCTTTATTTCGCGATCGCGCCGCGCAGCCTGCGCGAACATGCCGAGCGCGTCTCCGATGCCTGCCGTGCCGGAGATTTGCCTGCTGCGAGACAGGCGGTGGGCAGGATGGTCAGCCGCGACACCTCGCAACTAGGCGAAGCGGACGTTGCAAAAGCCGCGGTGGAGTCGGTGCTGGAAAACGGCAACGACGCGATCTTTGCCGCGTTGTTCTGGTTCGCCGTGGCAGGCGCGCCGGGCGTGCTGCTGTATCGACTGAGCAACACGCTGGATGCGATGTGGGGATATCGCAATGCGCGCTATAACGAATTCGGCTGGGCGGCGGCGCGACTGGACGATGTATTGAACTTCATTCCGGCGCGCCTGACGGCATTGAGTTACGCGCTGCTAGGCCACACGCGCAGCGCGTTGCAGTGCTGGCGGCGGCAAGCTCCGGCATGGGACAGCCCGAATGCCGGACCGGTGATGGCGGCCGGTGCGGGCGCGTTGCATGTGCAGCTCGGCGGCGCGGCGATCTATCAGGGCGAACTGCACGAACGCCCCTTGTTGGGCTGCGGCGCGCAAGCCCGCTGCGCCGACATCGCTTGCGCGGTGCGGTTGATGCAACGCACCGTGTATCTGTGGTTGGCAGTGGTCTTTTGCGCGGCGTTATTGTTGCGGGGTGTGCATGCTTGAGCACGGCGGCAAAGTGCGGGCGGCGGCACGACATTACAACCTCCCCGAAGAGGGCTGGCTGGATCTGTCCACGGGCATCAATCCGCACGGCTGGCCGGTCCCTGCCGTGCCCGGTGAAATCTGGCAACGCTTGCCGCAAGACGACGACGACCTGGCTCTCGCGGCCCAGTGCTATTACGGCACGGCGCAACTATTGCCGGTCGCGGGGTCGCAAGCGGCGATCCTCGCTTTGCCCGGCTTGCGTGCCGCGACCCGGGTCGCGCTCGCCACGCCGAGCTATGCGGAACACGCACACGCCTGGCAACGCCACGGCCATCAGGTGATGCAGGTGTCCGCGGCGGACATTCTGCAAGCGGCGGAAAGCGCGCTGGTGGTCGTCATCGTCAACCCCAACAACCCCAGCGGAAAACTTTTCAGTCGCGATGAGTTGTTGCGCGCGCACGAACAACTAGCGGCGCGAGGCGGCTGGCTGATCGTGGACGAGGCGTTCATGGATGCCACACCCGGGCATAGCTTGGCGCAGGATTGCCCGCGCGAGGGTTTGATCGTGCTGCGCTCGGTCGGCAAGTTTTTTGGCTTGGCCGGCACGCGCACCGGTTTTGTCCTGGCGCAGCAAAATATCTTGCGCGCACTCGCCGCATCCATCGGCCCGTGGGCTATCGCGGCACCGTCACGCCACGTCACCGCGCTGGCCTTGCGCGACACGGCATGGCAGGAGGCGGCGCGCCTGACCTTGCCGCTTGCGGCGCGACGCCTGGCCGATCTGCTGCGCGCACACGGCTTGGCCATCGCTGGCGGCAGTGCCCTGTTCCAATGGGTATGCTGCGACGATGCCGCCAGCGTGCATCAGCAACTGGCGCGACAAGCCATACTCACACGCTTGTTCGACCAGCCCGCCAGCCTGCGTTTCGGCCTGCCGCGCGATGAAGCACAGTGGCTGCGTTTGGCGCAAGCGTTGCACAAGGTGCAGCGATGAACGCGCGCACCGTGATGGTTCAAGGCACGACCTCGGACGCGGGCAAGAGCACCCTGGTCGCGGCGCTGTGCCGCTGGCTGGTGCGGCAGGGCATCGCTGTCGCGCCGTTCAAACCGCAGAACATGGCGTTGAACAGCGCGGTCACCAGCGACGGGGGCGAGATCGGCCGTGCGCAGGCGGTACAAGCGCAGGCCGCAAGGCTCGCACCGCATACCGACATGAATCCGGTATTGCTCAAACCCAACAGCGATACCGGCGCGCAGGTCATCATTCATGGCCGCGCCATCGGCAATATGGATGCGCTGGAATATCACGCCTACAAGCGCACCGCGCGCGCGGCGGTATTGCAATCCCACCGACGGCTCGCTGCGGCCTATTCGGTGGTGGTCGTGGAAGGTGCGGGTAGCCCGGCCGAAATCAATCTGCGCGAGTGCGACATCGCCAACATGGGCTTTGCCGAGAGCGTGGACTGCCCGGTGATCCTGATTGCCGACATCGACAAGGGCGGCGTGTTTGCGCACCTGGTCGGAACCCTGGCCTTGCTCTCAATCAGCGAACAGGCGCGCATCAAAGGTTTCGTCATCAACCGCTTTCGCGGTGATCTTGCCTTGCTGCAACCGGGACTGGATTGGCTGGAGCAGCACACCGGCAAACCGGTGCTCGGCGTGTTGCCTTATTTGCACGGACTGCACCTGGAAGCCGAGGACGCACTCCCTAGCCGCGCCGCAACAGGGCCGGGCAGCTCAGACAGACTGCGCGTGGTGGTTCCGGTACTGCCGCATATCAGCAACCACACCGACTTCGATCCGCTGCGTTTGCATCCACAGATCGAGTTCAACTTCGTGCCGATCAGCGAGCCACTCCCTCCTGCCGATCTCATCATCCTGCCCGGCAGCAAAGCGGTGCGTGGCGATCTGGACAGCCTGCGTGCGGCCGGATGGGAAACGGCGATCAAACAACACCTGCGCTATGGCGGCAAGCTCATCGCCATCTGCGGCGGGCTGCAGATGCTGGGGCAGCACATCCACGATCCGCTGGGGATCGAGGGCGCAGCGGGCAGCAGCGCCGGCCTAGGCTTATTGGCCTTGGACACCACGCTGGCGGCTGAAAAGCAATTGCGCAATGTGCGCGGCACGCTGCTGTTCGAACACGCGCCCGTATCCGGCTACGAGATCCATGCGGGCGTCTCGACCGGTGCGGCACTGCTGCAACCTTTGCTGCAAATGGAACACGGGGCGGAGGGCGCGATCTCGGCCGATGGGCAGATCCTGGCCACCTACGTGCACGGCTTGTTCGAATCGACCCAAGCGACCAGCGCGTTGCTGCGTTGGGCGGGACTCGGCGAGGTCCACACGCCCGATTATCGGGCACGCCGCGAAGCCGACATCGAACGGCTGGCGGACGCGCTGGAACAGCATCTGGACATGAACAAATTGACGGAATTGTTCGGCCTGAAGGCAAGTCATGCGTGAATTGATCCTGGGCGGCGTGCGCTCCGGCAAGAGCCGTTTGGCCGAACAGCACGCCAATGATTCCGGCTTGTCCGTCGTGTATGTGGCCACCGCGCAAGTGCGGGATACCGAGATGCGGCAGCGCATCGCCCATCATCAGGCGCGCCGTCCGGCGCATTGGCTGTTGGTCGAGGCAGGGCAAAACCTGGCGGAGGTACTACGACGCGAGGCGCGCGAGGATCGCTGCGTGCTGGTGGATTGCTTGACGCTGTGGCTCACACAATTGTTGTGCGATGCCAGTGCCGAAGTGTTGCGACGCGAGATCGCAGCGTTGCTGGAGGCACTGCCTGATCTGCCGGGGCAAATCGTTCTGGTCAGCAACGAAACCAACATGGGGGTCACCCCGCTGGGTGAATTGTCGCGCCGTTATTGCGACGAGGCGGGACGCCTGCACCAGCAATTGGGCGCGATATGTGAGCGGGTGGTATTGGCCGTGGCGGGCTTGCCGTTGGTCGTAAAATCTTAGGGGCGTAAGGCATTACGCCCGTGACAATAATGGGCATCTCAATCAGGAGCGTATATGAATAGCGATTGGCTGGCACAGCCTTGTGCAGTATTGAATGGAACGGCCCGTGCTGCCGCATTGGCGCGCCAGGGACAACTCACCAAACCGCCCGGCGCACTGGGCAGACTGGAAGACCTCGCGGTGCAACTCGCGGCCTGGCAAGGCACCGAACGGCCCGGCATGTCGCGCATACATATCAGCGTTTTCGCCGCCGATCACGGCGTGGCGGAAGAAGGTGTGTCGCTGTTCCCGCAAGCCGTCACCGCTGAGATGGTGCGCAATTTTGCACGCGGCGGCGCCGCGATCAGCGTGTTGGCAAAACACTTGGATGCGAATCTGGAAGTCATCAATCTGGGCACAGTGTCGGTGGTCGAACCCTGGGCGAACGTGCGCGATCAGCGCGTCGCGGCGGGGACGACGAACTTTGCCCGACATGCGGCGATGACCGCCGCACAACGTGATACCGCTCTGCAAGCCGGACGCGATGCCGCGCTGCGCGCAAAACAAAACGGCGCCCAGCTGTTCATCGGCGGCGACATGGGCATCGCCAACACCACCTCGGCATCCGCCATCGCCTGCGCGCTATTGCAAGCCTCGCCGGAGCTGTTGGCCGGGCCGGGCACCGGACTGGACCGCAAAGGCGTGGCGCACAAGGCTCGGGTGATCGAACAATCGCTGGCCCTGCACAAACTATCCCATGACAACCCGCTGGAAGTGTTGCGTTGCGTCGGCGGTTTTGAAATAGCGGGATTGGCCGGTGCATACATCGCTGCCGTGCAGCAAGGCATCCCGGTGTTCGTGGACGGCTTCATCAGCTCGGTCGCGGCTCTGCTTGCCGTGCGCATTCGTCCGGCGGCACGCGATTGGATGCTGTTCGCGCACACTTCCGCGGAACCCGGACACCAGCATGTGCTGGACGCGCTGGACGCACGGCCCCTGTTGCAACTGGGGATGCGGCTGGGCGAAGGCAGCGGCGCAGCGGTCGCCGTGCCGCTGTTGCAGCTCGCGTGCGCCCTGCACGGCAGCATGGCTACGTTCGCCGAGGCGGGGGTCAGCGAACAGGGCTGACCGCCATTGCGGCAACGTCTAGCCGACGTGCCGCGTGAGGCGGACGCCTACCCGCGCCAAGTCGCCCAGCGCACCCGGTTTTTCAATCTCCAGGACAATCCGTTTGCAGTGCCATTCGGCACGCATATCGTTTATCAGGTGCTCCGCCAAGGCTTCCAACAGCCTATAGCGGCACGGCGCAAGCCATCGCACCAGCCGCTGCTCAATCAGCGCGCGGCCCAGATACAGCGGCTGCGCGCTGTCTATTCGCAAACAAAAAATGAGCGGGCGCACATCCGCCCGCTCCCATTCGTACACCCCCACCAGGACGGGCAAGATGATGTTTGTTTCGCTGTGCGTATAGCCCTCCTCAAGCACCGGCACTGCGTAACTCATGCGCGACGGACACCATGTTCTCGAGCGCGGCTTCGACCTCCGCCCAGCCGCGAGTCTTCAGGCCGCAGTCGGGATTGATCCACAACCGCTCGCGCGGAATCACGGCACTCGCTTTGCGCATCAGTCTCAGCATCTCCTCTTTACCCGGCACACGCGGCGAGTGAATGTCGTACACGCCCGGCCCGATATCGTTGGGATATTTGAAGGCTCTGAAGGCTTCCAGCAGTTCCATATCCGAGCGCGAGGTCTCGATGGTAATCACGTCGGCATCCATCGCGGCGATGGCCGGCAGAATATCGTTGAATTCCGAGTAACACATGTGCGTGTGAATTTGCGTCGTGTCCGCCACACCGCTGGTGGCGACGCGGAAGGCGCGCACCGACCATTCGAGGTAATACGCCCGGTCCGCGCGCTTGATGGGCAAGCCTTCGCGCAGCGCGGCCTCGTCTATTTGAATGATGGCGATGCCAGCCCGCTCCAGGTCCCGCACCTCGTCGCGTATCGCCAGGGCGATCTGCAGCGCGGTGTCTGCGCGCGCGATGTCGTTGCGCACGAACGACCATTGCAGAATGGTGATAGGGCCGGTCAACATGCCTTTCATCGGTTTGCCGGTGAGACTTTGCGCGTAGCGTATCCACTCTACCGTCATCGGTCTCGGGCGCGACACGTCGCCGTAAATCACCGGTGGCTTCACGCAACGCGACCCATAGCTCTGCACCCAGCCGAACTCGGTGAAGCAGAAACCCCGCAACTGTTCGCCGAAATATTCCACCATGTCGTTGCGCTCTGCCTCGCCGTGCACCAGGACATCCAGCCCCAGCGATTCTTGCACTCGCACCGCATGGCGGATCTCGGCTTGCATCGCTGCCTGATAGTCCGCGTCGCTCAGCTTTCCTTGCTTGTAGGCGGCCCGTGCGTGGCGGATTTCCGCCGTTTGCGGGAACGAGCCTATGGTCGTGGTGGGGAAAGGCGGCAGTTTGAGTTTTTCCTGCTGCGCGGCGATGCGCTTCGCGAAAGGCGATGCGCGCCGGTCATCCGAAGATGTCAGGCCGCTGATGCGTTGCCGCACCTCGCGGTTAAAAATCAGCGGCGAATAGACACGGCTTTGCCCCGCCGTATGCGATTGTGCCAATTGTGGCGCGATGCTTTCTTTGCCGTGCTGAACACCCCTCGCCAATGTCACGACTTCGCCCAATTTCTGCGTGGCGAACGCCATCCAGCTCTTGATGGTTTTATCGAGTTTGATTTCCTGCTCCAGATCCACCGGGACGTGCAGCAGCGAACAGCTGGGCGCGATCCACAATTGGTCGCCCAACGTTACACTTAGCGTATTCAGTGTCTGCAAGGAGGCCGCGAGATTGTTGCGCCAGATGTTACGCCCATCCACGATACCGACCGACAAAATCTTATCCGCCGGATAGTTGCGCGCAAACACATCGGCCTGTTGCGGCGCACGCACCATGTCGATATGCAGTCCCGCCACCGGCAGGGATTTCAGCATGTCGGCGTGGTTTGCCACACTGTCGAAATAAGTCGCCAGCAGAATCTTTGGCGCGCCGTCGCACAATGCCGCGTAAGCCGGCTGCACGGCCTCCACCCATTCCTGCGGCAAATCGAGCGCCAGTATCGGCTCGTCGATCTGCACCCATTCCACGCCTTGAGCCTTGAGACGCGCGAGGATCTGCCGGTAGACCATCAGCAGGCCAGGCAGTAGTTCCAAACGGCGCAGGCCGGCATGTTTTTCCTTGCCCAAATACAAATAGGTGAGCGGGCCGATCAGGACCGGCTTGGCATTGATGCCTGCCCGTTGCGCTTCGGCGACTTCGTCGAACAGCCACTCGCTGCCCAGCGTGAATTCGGTGGTATTGAGAAATTCCGGCACCAGATAGTGATAATTGGTATCGAACCACTTGGTCATTTCCATGGCGTGCTGCTGTGCATTGCCGCGCGCCAGTTGAAAGTATTGCGCCAGGCTCAGCGCGCCGTTAAAGCCGAAGCGCGCGGGAGCCGCACCCAGCAGCGCGGTCATATTGAGCATCTGGTCGTACCAGGCGAAATCGCCGACGGGGATCAGCGTTATGCCCGCATCGCGTTGCAACTGCCAGTGCCGGGCGCGCAAAAGCTCTCCTGTGGCCAGCAGTTCCGCCTCGCTGATATCGCCTTTCCAGTACGCCTCCACAGCTTGTTTTAGTTCTCGTTGCGCGCCGATGCGCGGAAATCCCAGGTTGTGTGCAGTCGTCATTTTGTTCTCCGGTATCAAGAGTTGGCATAATGGGCGCAAACCGGTTATTATTCAAAATCATTATTTTTATATTCATCATTATAATAATTCATGATGTCCGTATTGGAAATCCGCCATTTACAGACGCTGCTGGCATTGTTCGACACCGGCACGCTGTCTGGCGCGGCTGCGCGGGTACACCTCACCCAATCCGCGCTGTCACACCAGATCAAGCAACTGGAAACACATTACGCCACGCCGCTGTTCGAGCGGAAATCCCAGCCGTTACGGCTAACCCCTGCCGGGCAACGGCTGCACGCACTGGCGCAAAATGTGGCGGCTTTGGTAAGCGAGGCGGAGCGCGATGTGGCGAGAATGGTGCAGGGACGCGCCGGGAAGTTGCGCATCGCGGTGGAGTGCCATACTTGCTTCGAGTGGCTCATGCCGGCGATGGACGTGTTCCGCCGGAACTGGCCGGAAGTCGAGCTGGACCTGGTGTCCGGCTTTCACGCCCAGCCACTGGGTTTGCTGCGCGAAGATCGCGCCGAGCTGGCGATCGTGTCGGAACACAAAAAAGCCGACGGTATGATGTTCCACCCCCTGTTTGGTTTTGAAATTGTGGCGCTGGTGTCGTGCCTGCACGCGTTGGCGCAGAAGGACTATTTAACCCCGCATGACTTCGCCGACGAGACGCTGGTGTCCTATCCCGTGGCGGATGACATGCTGGATGTGGTGCGGCTGTTCCTCAGGCCGCGCGGCATTGCTCCAAAACGCCGCACCGCCGAACTGACGGTGGCGATCTTGCAGCTGGTCGCCAGTCGGCGCGGCATTGCCGCCCTGCCGGAATGGGCGGTGCAGAGCTATTTGCAAACCGGATATGTCGTGGGCAAACGCATCGGGAAAAACGGTTTGCGCGGCGAGCTGTATGCGGTCACCAGCGAGACCGTGGCGCAAGCGGCATACATCCAGGATTTCGTGGCAACCCTGCGCACGGTGAGCTTCAAGCGACTGCCGGGAGTGGTGGCGCTATGACAATACAGATCGCGATTTTGCGCCACGGCGAAGTGCAAGGGCGGGCGCATGTCTTCCGCGGGGCAAGTAACGAGCCGCTCAGCGCGCTTGGCCTCGCGCAAATGCAACGGGCACTGGCACGGATTGCGGGCGCGCCATTCGATACCCTCGCCACTTCACCGCTACCCCGCTGCCATCAGTTTGCCACTGACTATGCCGCGCAACAGCGACTCCCGCTGCAAGTCATGCCGTGTTTTAGCGAGCTGAACTTCGGCGAGTGGGAGGGACTGACCCCGGATGAAGCCGCCGCCCGCAACCCCTCCGAATACGCGGCGTTTCGTGCCACCCACGGCGCACATGCGCCCCCCGATGGCGAGACGCTTGCGGCATTTCGCGCGCGCATTGCACAGGGCTGGCACGCATGGATGGATCAAGGCAGCGGCAGTCACCGTTTGCTCGTCACCCACGCTGGCGTGATGCGTGCTTTGCTGATGGAGTTGCTCGGTTTGACGCCCGCGCAAACTTTTCAAATCGCCCTACCCGAAGCCGCGTGTCTGCGCGTTTCCCATCTGCACGGCCAGCCGCCATTCCTGCTCTCACTCAATTAAAGGTCATTGCCATGCGCGGTTTTATTTTGGCTATCCAGTTCCTGACGCGGTTCCCCACCCCGCAGTTGCGCGACTTTGACGCGGCGGAGCTGCCGCGCAGCGCGCACTGGTTCCCGCTGGTCGGCCTGCTCATCGGCGCGTTGCTCGCGACGGCATTGTGGCTGGGCAGTCGCGCAGACCCATGGTTGGGCGCATTACTGTGCCTGTTGCTCTGGGTGTGGGTCACGGGCGCGTTGCATCTCGATGGATTGGCCGACATGAGCGACGCACTGGGGGCCGCGCACCGCGACCGCGCGCGATTCTTGGCGGTGCTGGCCGATCCGCATCTGGGCACGTTCGGCGTGGTGAGCCTGGCACTGCAACTGATGACCAAGCTGGTGTTGCTGATGTTGCTGGCCAAGAGCGGGCAATACTGGACGTTGCTGCTCATCCCCGCCTGGGCGCGCTGGGGGACGTTGGTCTGGGCACGGCTGCCCACGCTCAAACCCGGCCTGGGCGAACGCTTCGCCTGGCAAATCAACCCGCGCGCGACATGGCTGTGGGGCTTACTGCTCGCGGCATGCAGCCTGACCTCCCCGGTCCTGTTGTGCGCGCCGTTATGCGTGTTGGCGTGGCGGCAATTTTTGCTGCGCCGTCTGGGCGGAATGACCGGTGACTTGCTGGGCGCGGGGATCGAGGTGGTTGAAAGCGCGGCTTTGCTGTTATTGCTTATACCCGCCTCACGTTTTTTCTAGCCGAGAGTTTCCATACGGCATGCCTGGCCTTTGATGCCGGGGGTTTTCTGCTAAAGTACGCGCCATGAATCTCACCAACACCCAACTTTACCTCCGCCTGCTTTCCTACGTTAAACCCTACTGGCGCGTGTTCGCGGCATCCATCGTCGGCACGGCCGTCTCGGCCGCTACCGAACCGCTCCTGCCCGCTCTGCTGAAACCCATGCTGGACGGCACTTTCGTGCAGAAGGACGATTTCGTCATCCGCTGGGCCCCGCTGATCATCATCCTGATCTTTCTGGTGCGCGGCATCGCCGGATTCGTGGCGACTTACGCGATCAACTGGGTGGGCAACAAGGTGGTGATGGATCTGCGCGGCGAGATGTTTCGCAAATTATTGACGCTGCCGACGCACTATTACGATAACCACGCCACCGGCAATCTGATTTCCAAACTCACCTTCGATGTCACGCAAGTCACGGCGGCGGCGACCAGCGTGGTGACCGTCAGCATACGCGACTCCATCATCATTGCCGGGCTGCTGGGCTGGCTGATCTATCTCAACTGGAAGCTCACGCTGCTGTCGCTGGTCGTCACGCCTGTCGTGGCTCTGGTCATCTACGTCATCAACCGCCGCCTGCGCAATTCCAGCCGCGATTCGCAGCGCGCCATGGGCAACGTCACGCAAGTCATAGAGGAAAGCGTGGGCGCGCACAAAGTGGTCAAGCTGTTCGGCGGGCAAAGTTACGAGGAGCAACGCTTCACCACCGAGACCAACTGGATGCGCCGCCATGCCATGAAACAGGCCGCTGCGGCAGCCGCCAACGTGCCGCTGGTGCAACTGGTCGCGGCGGTCGCGCTGGCCGTCATCATTTACCTCGCCACGGCGCAAGCCAAGACCGATGCCACCACCGTGGGCGGGTTCCTGTCCTTTGTTGCCGCGATGCTGATGCTGACCGCCCCGATAAAACGCCTCACCAGCATCAGCGAACACATGCAGCGCGGGCTGGCCGCTGCCGAGAGCGTGTTCGAGCTGCTCGACACCCGCAGCGAACAGGACACCGGCACCGTGGTCATCGGTCGCGCCACCGGGCGGTTGCACTTCGAGCATCTGGCCTTCGCTTATCAAAACGACGATGCTGCCGCGCAGGATTCGCCGCGCCTGGCGTTGCGCGACATCTGTCTGGACATACCCGCCGGCCAGGCGGTGGCGCTGGTGGGCGCATCGGGCAGCGGCAAAAGCACGCTCGCCAATCTTGTGCCGCGTTTTTATTTGCCCGGCAGCGGACGCATCACGCTCGACGGCCATGATCTCAACGAGCTGACGCTATCCAGCTTGCGCGCCAACATCGCGCTGGTCAGCCAGGAGGTCGTGCTGTTCAACGACACGCTGTCGGCCAACATCGCCTACGGGCAAACGCGCGCAGTCAGCGAAGCAGAAATCATCGCCGCAGCGACTGCCGCGCACGCGATGGAATTCATACGCGAGTGGCCGGAAGGCTTGAACACACTGGTCGGCGAGCGCGGGGTGAAACTCTCCGGCGGACAACGCCAGCGCGTCGCCATCGCCCGCGCCATACTCAAAGACGCGCCAATTCTGATTCTGGATGAGGCGACTTCGGCATTGGACAGCGAATCGGAACGCCATGTGCAAGCCGCGCTGGAAACCCTGATGCGAGGCCGCACCACGCTGGTCATCGCGCACCGTTTGTCCACCATTGAAAAAGCTGACCGCATCGTCGTGTTGCAAAAGGGAGAGATCGCCGAGGTCGGCACGCACCGCGAACTGCTGGACAAGAACGGCGTGTATGCGCAGCTGCATCGCATCCAGTTCACCGGCACGCCTTAAACCATATGCGCTGGAAGGTTGACTATTAGCCTTCAACTCGATAAATTGCGCAGTCCCGTTACACCAACCCTTAGGAGATAAACATGGCAGTTCTAGTCGGCAAAGCCGCCCCCGATTTCACCGCTGTTGCCGTGATGGGCAACAACGAGATCAACGAGAATTTCAA
>JABEVF010000006.1 GCA_013043965.1 Gallionella sp.
GGTGCTGGCCCTGAAAGCGTTCCGCTGCGGGCGTTCTACCTTTGGCAGGTACGTACGCTGCACCGGAGCAGCAGCTTCGGCGAGTTCAGCGAAACACTAACGAGTGGCGTCATGTTCGTTTAGTTCGCTCTACGTAGCTTCGGGTTGCGAAGATTCCAGTGATCATTGCATATTCCGGATACTCATGAGAACTTGTTCCGATAGGAGTTGATCAGGCATTCCGCTTTAATTTGATCACTGATACTTCTGATTATGAGCAACGGAACTTGCAACCAGCTGCTTCCATCTGTTGCACGCTGATATGGCGATAGTCGACTTTTCGGTCAAGGCAGACGTCATCCTTACTGTCAAATTGACAGCAAAGAGTTAGAAAGCCGTAATCCGCTTGGGATTTTCAAAATTGTTTACGTTATGCTACTTTCCCTTGGTAGCTGAGGATCAAAGTACCTAGCCTGGGAGCAATTCTCTAGTGATTGAAAAATCGAGTGGAATCACAGTCACGGAGAAGATGCTCGCGGAGTTCTGCGAGCGCTCGTTTCTGAAGCTCTGGAGCTATCCGAATCCACACAAGGATGACGGGCACGAGCTGTGCGACCTGATCGCGGTGTTCGGCAACACGATCTTCATCTTCTTCGACCGAGAGAACGCGCTACCCGAGGTTCCCGACAAAGACCCGCAGGTCCTGTGGGACCGGTGGAAGCGCAACGTCATCGACCGCCAGGTCAAGACCTCGCACGGGGCCGAGCGCTACATCCGCAGCGGACGGACGATCTTCCTCGACGCAAAGCGCGAAAAGCCGTTTCCGATCCACTTCGACCGGACCATAGCGGTTATCCACAAGATCATCGTTGCCCACGGCGCAAAGGAGGCGTGCGAGCGAGCATCGCCGCAGAACGTCTATGGCAGCTTGGCGATCACCTACGCGGAGACCAACGGAGGCCCGACCCAGCCATTCCACATCGAGATCGATAAGCGCAACCCGGTCCACGTACTCGACAGCCACAACATGCCGATCATACTGCGCGAGCTGGACACGGTCAGCGATTTCAAGACGTATCTCGACGAGAAGATCCGGGCTGCCGTCGCTTTCGACTATCTGAGCTATTGCGGCGAAGAGGATCTTCTGGGCCACTACTTTCTAAACTACGACACTGCGACGAAGCGCCACGTCATCGGACCGAAGGAAAAGGGGCAGATCAACGGCGTCATGATCGGCGAGGGCGAGTGGCACGATTTCGTGCAGACCGACCTCTACAAGAACACCAAGAACGAAGACCGCATCTCATACTTCTGGGACAAGCTGATCCAACGGACGTGCCAGAACAGCCTAGATGGCACACTCGGCGGCAACTCGAACATCGTATGTGGCGAGAGTGCAATCTACGAGATGGTCAAGGAACCACGCTTCGTGCGCCGGGGCTTGGCCGAGAGGATGCTTACAGCTGTCGAGCGATTCCCGGACACGGGTTCATTCACGCGCCAAGTAACGCTCCTGTCCTCGTTCGAGCCGAATGTCGGCTATGTTTTCCTGCAATTGCGTGTGCCGGAAGAATTCCGCGCGACGTTGGACTACCGTGAGAAGCGGCAGACCCTTCTTGAGATAGCCTGCGGCAGTGCGAAGAACAAGTTCCCGAACCTCGTGAAGGTCATCGGGATCGGCATCGAGGCGCCAAAATTTTCGGATGGCACCGTCGCCGAGGATTTCATCTTGATGCCGTGCGAGACATGGCTAGAAGAGACGAAGTCACATTACGAAGAACTGAACAGGGAGTGGAACTTCTTCGGAACGCCCAATCTGCGCCAGTACAATGATCGCGTCACACAGTTCGTGCCGCCGCCGCGTCCCACTAGACCGGCCCAACCTCGCAAGATCGGGCGCAACGAGCTGTGCCCCTGCAGCTCAGGCAAGAAGTACAAAAAATGTCATGGCTAAACACATGTAGAGGCTGATTTTCAGCAATCAAACATGAGCTCACCACTACCTTACCGAAATTCACCACGCCGTAGAAACAGTCGTCGCCGAAATCTATCTGTCTGGAACAGGCACACAATTCCATCCCCTTAAATCTCATTGATCGCCAACGCGTGCAGCGTTAGCTGAGAAGAAGGCTTCCATCTCAGCAGCGATATCCTTGCCTAAATGGGCTGCCAGGCGTTCATCAATAACCTTCTTGTCGGACGGAATGATGTGAGGCATGGACTTCCCATTATTGATCATGGAAATTGTGCGGGTGTACCTGCGGGTAGTCTCTATATCACAGTGCCCCATGAACCCTTGAAGCAACTCGAGGAATTGCGAGGCCATGCGAACATCGACATTCTCGATTTTGTGTAGCCGGCAGTAATTCCAAAGCAAGTGCGTTGCCCCGGTGTGCCTCAGATTGTGTGGATGCACGCCCAAGCCCGTGCTTCGGAACGCTTCCTCCACCATATAGGGCTTCACCGGGCACCCTGTCTCTGTCAGCCAAAGAATGTCCTCTGGGCAGCTCCTGCGCCCCTCGTTCCTAGTGTTGCCAAACTCCAGCGTGGCATTGCTCCGCTTCAGATACACGTTGTCGAATAACTCTTTCCTCGTATGGTAGAAGGGCTGTATGTAATCTGTATAGATTTCTCGCCAAGTCTCCGCGTAAATCGGAATTTCGTATTTCTTCAACCCCTTCGAGAGTATCCAAAGTTCGAGTTTTTCCATCCCCCTACGCTCAAACTCGGGCCAAAGGGGCAGATATTTGTTCCAGGTGTTCTTGTGCAGGGGCATCTCACAAACATCTGCGACACGCAAAAGTGTCTGCATCATGACCTGTGCCATGACTGCATACACTACATCAATGTCCCTCAGAGCCGCATACAGCCTGCCGTACTGATTCATGCTGATGACTTCGCCCAAGTAGTTATCCTTCCATGTCGTTGTTTTGTGGGCGTCGTCCTTCTCATAGGTCTTGTAATTGCTATGGCTTGTGTGGCTCAGGAAGTTATCGTTCTGGCTCTGGTACAGCCTCTTGACCGTCCTTGCCGGGAACATTGCTCTGACTCGCACCCCCTGCTTGCGCAGATAGTCATAAAAGTCCCGGATGCGTGTCATGCGGGTGTTGTAAGTGGTCGGACTGGCATTACCAAGCTGCGCCTCAACCACTTTCTCAATATGATCCGTGAAGTCTGCATCGGGGTAATCGACCTTGTTGTGTTCCAACGCATCGAGAAAGGCTTTGAGGTCGTAACTAATCTGGCGCAGGGACCCGGTGGTGACCGGGGTCATGTTGTCACGTATGGATCGTGGTTGGTAATAGCGGGCAACGAGGAAGCCAGACAAGTGACTGTGCAGATACAGGCCATCAATGAGGGGAACCGGCACAGCGCAGCCCTTCGGCCATACCAATTCAATGGGCATGGGAGTCCTCGAAGTTGATAACTACCTGGAGCTTGTGGACCACATTCTCGAGGTCAGCAGCCTGCTGTTGCAAAGCCGCGTCTCTGACAAATACTGCATTCATCTTTGCTCGCGAGATGGCAGTGTAGAGGCAACGGCGATCCACGACCTGATACTTATTCACGGTGATGATTACCACATCGAACTCACTTCCTTGAGCGACTCAAGGCGTGTACTGTCGTCCTGATAGAGCAGGATCTGTACTACTTTCTGAAAATAACTAACATGGGCCTCACCGATTACGCGCCTATTCATTTCACACATGGTTCTGCCTCACTATCATCAGCTCATTGATCCAGATTTCTTCGTAAGGGTCTGGCTTTTCAAGCTTATCCCTCATGAGGCTCAGCTCATCATCGCTCATGCGCTTGTCTGGTGAGCGCTGTGTGCAATTGCGCTCGCGAATCACCTCCATGTCGGTGTCGAAATAGACGCAAGTTTTGGGCAGGTCCTGGTATCGCGACAGGGATACAACCAGCCGATACCTATCCATAGACGTCAGATTTGTGGCATCCCATATAACCGGGTGGCGATCCGTCGCCACCTCACCTTCCTCAGCCCACGTAGTCTTGCCGGAGCAGGGTAGCCCCACAAGAATGTAGAGGCGCATTTTTAGGTTGCGGCTCAGCAGTTCTTCAAGAGTTTTGTAAGCCTTGCCCCAAGCCTCTTCTTCCTGTTTGCGTGAACTCATACGATACTTTCCCCCTATCATGCGATAGGCATCGGGAGAAACGACATGTTTTTGTAGCCGCGCCGCCAGAACACCACCCTTGCCCGTTATTGGGGTGGCTGCTAGCTGGCTCTCCAGGTCATAGATTCTGGCGAGCAGTTCGGTAATCTGGTCCCGCTTGTGATCGAGTTGCCCTGAATCATTGGAGGACTGTGCCTTGAAGTACGCCAAATCACGCTGCAAAGGCTCTACGCCGCTGAGCAATGCATCGTACTTGTCTTGAAGCACCTTCAGGCGCCTGCGGTCCTCGGTGATTTCCTGCCCAACAGCCAGTTTTTCTTGGAATGCAAGGATTTCGTCCCTCAGCGCTAGGTACTTTTTACGGATCGGGTCATCATCGGCAAGCCGATGGCCATAAACGTAAATCTTATCGACCTTTGCTTCCGCGCAGATCTTGGCAATTGAGACATCGTGTTTCTTTCCCGAATTCCGGGCGAGCTCTTTCCTACGCCCAAACGCCTCGCGCAGTGCAGCCAGGCGCTCAACATGGGTTCGCTTGCTGTCGGTCGTCATAGCCGGGTGCCGCTTTCACTCTTTACCGTGCCTTCCGTCAGCACTTGAATGTGGAACACCTTTTTAATTGGCGGGCCATACTGCTTAATGAAACTTACTGCATGCTCCTTGAATGTTTTCTGATCGAGAGTCTCACCATCATGTTGGTGTCGCAGTAATCCGGCATACCAGATCAGACTCTCCTTGATGGGCTCACTCCAAGGCCCCACCATGGCCTGATCACAAGAGGTGCCAATGCAGTTCGCGGGGTCGACGTCGTTCAGGTGTGCGACGACCTCGGGTGGGAGCTCACGGGTTGCTTCGCGGTGCGAGCGTTTTGCACACGGTGGTTGTGAGCTATCCACGGGATTGCGCCCGCAGAGCACGCCAAAGGGTGTAAGAAAGCCGCACAAGCTCCCATCCACGATTCTCTGTTCGATCAATTCGGCAAAGCTGATGATGCACTCGGCGTCGGTTAAGGAATGCGATTTTTGAGGATCGGCTTCCAGCCGACTTTTGTGGATATCAAAACCGGCCTGCAGTTGTTCACCTTTGGTGCCGGCCAGTCGGCCTTGGGAGGCTGCTAGCGACATGAGCCGGGCAGTCTCTCTTGCAGCTCTTCTTGCCTCTTCCTCGCGAGCCGAAATATAGGATGGGTTGTTCCGTAGATATACGGTGGGCATCACATCATTGCTGTGCCCAAAGAGCCGCCTCACAAGCAGGAGGCTTAGGTTGGAGTGCGCATCCAGCCATCCGGCGACCGTGACGCGGTAATTGTGAGCAGTATAGTTTTCGCTGCTATCTGGATCGATGAAAGGGATGTTGAAGTGGCCTGCAAAGTCTTTCAGCATCTTGTTCACCGCAATCGTACTTATGTGCGCATCCTCTTCAAGGATGTGTATACGGTATTGGTTTACAGCAAACTTTGCGGTATCCAGCAGGTAGTCATTGTTTGTTTGTTTGAGTGCTCTTAGTAGCGCGATTGCCTTATTAGTCTGCGCTGGAACTGGAAGAACCACCCAGTTCATAGTCTTCTGAATGTATACGCGCAGGTAATACAGCATATCGACCCGCCCGCTTGGCATACAAACGTCCTTTTTCAAACGGCCAATGTCGACATTCCGGAGGCCTGTCGTAAACAAGATGACATTGACGCTGGCGCCACGCGCCAAATAGAGAAGGTGGCGCATCCATACGATGACTGGACTGACTTTGCTGTCTGCAGAAGGTAGTCCCGTAATGTCCGGCGGTGTAGCAATGTGGGCGAAGATCGGACTGTATTTTTGCAACAGCAACTCTGCAGAAGGCCCGTCGTATTTTTGATCTCGGCTGTAGCCGCGAACCAGCGACGCGATTTCTGCAAGATGCTCAGATTGCTTGAGGATAAGGTCCAGGGACCGCTCAATCAGCGGGCTGGCACTGTCCGGCACGAGCGGTACATAGCCTTTAGTCTCGCGAAATGCGGCCCCCAAATCAACGACTCGCCGCTCAGCCCACCCCTTGATGGTCATCCCGGCCTTGGTCCACGGCAGCTGAGCCCGAATTTCAAAGAGGGGCACTGCGTCGGCAATATGCTGAGCCATACCAATCCACGCCGCCATTTCAGCGCATTCTTGGAGAAATACGGCTCTATTTGGAGATAACACCAGCCTAGCGTCAAGCATGACCAGTAAGTCTTCATCAGTAATGAAGCTCAAGCCAATCAGGGGTTCCCCCCTGTTACCTGTCAGTACGCCTTTGGCCAGAAATAGTTCGCTCAGGGTATTGTTGTAATTTATGCGTTTGACTTTGAAAGTTTGTATTGTCAGGTTGTGGGTTGCTGCCATTTCAAAATAGACGGCCTTGCACAGGAGCTGCTCAGCGGCCCTAGTCCCTTGATAGAGTGCAGCCCAATTAACGACTATTTTTTTTCGCGAACTTTGTGAGAACCAAACGTCATCCTCGAATTTGCTTGCAAATCCTTTGACTATTTTTCCAGTGTACTTGCACTCGAGATCTTGTAGCAAAACCCATTGCGCCTTTGCCCGTGAGGTAGGATCAATACTTTTATCAAACTGGTCCTGGAAGTCGAGTTGGACAAGCGATTCCATGTTCACATCCTGTTGCTGTTGATTATGGGAGGAAGCGACACGCGGCCATCGCGTGCAGCTGACCACGCCTCATCGACGAGGTGCTGGCCGTTTTTCTGATCCTTGAGGATGTATTGATCTAGCGCATTGTGGGCAATCATCCAGCGATCCTCGAACGTGGCAGACCAGATTGCCGGGTCGCGCTTGCGCATGTCTTCATACTGCAGAATCCGGAGGCAAATGTAGGGAAGATGGTAGGCAGTCAGGGTGCTACGCTCGCATCCTAGACACAAGTCATAGTGCTTACATTCGCCCGCCACATATGCGTCGTGGGATGGATTGGTTGGATCGTCGCATTCACACAAAAACACTTTCCTTTTACCTGGTGTGCCTCCTGTTAAAGCGATTTTCCCTTTGAAGCATAGGGCCTCGGCAAGTTTTTCTGACGTGATAGTGGCGATAGCTATATCAATGACACTTCGACCGACGTGTGTCTTCAATAGGTAGTGATTTAGCGTAGTATCGAGGCGTTCATGGTTTAGGTCGTCCCGGATTTTCTCAGCCAAATCGTTGGCATCCTTGATGCCGGCGATGCGATCGAGCAATTGTCGAGTTGCGAAGACTTTTCGGAATCGGGGTGTCTCGATACTGTTCAACATATTGCCGTTGTCATCATAAATGGGATAGAGCGTTGTAAATAGTTTCTTTCGACCAGCGGTGGACCAGCCGTTAACAAAGCTTTTTCCGAACTCAAGGAAGGGGCCAGTCTGGTCTACTTTGACGTAGCGCTCATAGTCAAGCAACATCTTATAGAGCGGCGAGCTCAACGGAATCTGGATTGGAATGACTTTTCTCCCACGGGGCTTACTCCGCTCTTTGTAGCCCCACAGCGCAGCATCCGTCCCTTCTCCATCAGCAGCCACGAAGATGGGGTCCTTTCTCAGAAGAATTGAGCGGCCATCCTCTCCGATCGAAGGCATGGACATGGCGACCTCTTTGTTGATCCCGGTCTGGATCATCAGCAGGTTGGCGAGGCACCACCCAATCTGGTCAATGATGACGTTTTGCTCGGTCGCGGTTTTCTTTTTTAAATAATGGTCCAATAGGCTCCCATTCCTTCCTCCCGATTGGTACTGAAACCCGTGGCTGCGCGCAGTGATCTTGAAGAACTTCATTACCTGAGGAACGAGTTTTTTTGAGGACAGCAGCCCTTTAAGAGAGCCTTGGATTCCGCCTGTATATGGCCCCCCGGAAGATCGTATTATCAAGCCAGACTTGTGGTGCAGGATGAAATGATCGATGAGCGTTTGGTAACCAAGGTCTTCATCATTAAGCCATTGAGAGAGTAGTATGAATGACTCGGTTTCTTGGACCTCTCCTTTCTCTAATCGAGTACGCTTTATGCCATGCGCAGGCTTTTGGTTATCTCGCCCTGGGTAAAGCCAGTCTGATGGCATATCTGACTCAGTCAAGGTTTCATATCTTTTCAAATAGCCGATGCGCCGCTGGAATGCCTCTAGGCACAGTGCGATGATTTGATACATAACTGCATTTGAATAACCAGCGTCGGCCAATTCAGAGTTGTGCTCTGGCGCCGGCTCATCATTATTTCTAGAGAGTCTGAGTTGGGCTAACCATCCGCCCAGTGCAGTAGGTTGATAACGAGCAAATATTGTCTTGGCTTGACCAAAATGATCTGCCTTCTTTTTGCTTCCCGACTTCTCGAAAAAACATGCAAAAGCTAACCAGAAATCCTTGTCGACGTCGGAGAGTTCGGTGCAGCTTGGCTGCTGCACATAATCGACGAGAAATCGGATCAACTTCTGATAATTGCTTAATAGAGTGCTTAAGGAGCTTTTGGAATAGGACCGGCCTTGCAGTGCGAACATGAACAGACGCACCAAGATTTTGGAAAAATCCTCGCTGAAATCTTTGCTGAGACAAAAGTCATAAAGAGCGGGAGAAACACGCGAACTGCCGTACATGTAAGGCATGCGCGCCCCTAAGACCGCGAGTGTCTGGTCAGGTTGCATTCTTAAGGCCTCGGTGTCGGCAATCTCAGCAGACGTTGGTGACGTGAAGAAAATACGTGTGACTTCACTCTTGATGTTGCCGCCACCGCGCGTGAAATGAATGTCGATATAGTTTTTGAAAAGCGGCAAACCATCTCGCGGCGTGACCTCTGTTGTCGGGCCAGTCGGAGGTATCGTTACTGGCGCTTTAGATTTTCTCCCCACGCACAATCTACCGATTAATTATCATTAGTCATACCGAAATGATAAGAAAAAATAATTCAGAGGTCAACTGTTATGCAATAGATAAGAAAAGGCGGAAAATCATTATGCTACCAGCTCCCCGCATTGCTGCGCCCCGGCGTAGGCATCGTCATTTCGCCGCTCATCGCGCTGATGCAGGACCAGGTGCAAGCCTTGCTGCAACTGGGGGTGCGCGCCGCATTTTTGAATTCCAGCATGGATGCTGACAACTCGCGCCGCGTGCAGCAACAATTGCTCAAGGGCGAGTTGGATCTGCTTTACGTCGCGCCGGAGCGTTTGCTCAACGAGCATTTCCTCGGCCTGTTGACGCGGCTGGAAGCCGCATCCGGCGTGGCCCTGTTCGCCATCGATGAAGCGCATTGCGTGTCTCAGTGGGGGCACGATTTCCGCCCCGATTACCGCGCGCTGTCGATATTGCACGAACGCTTTCCCGATGTGCCGCGCATCGCGCTGACCGCCACCGCCGACGCGCCGACGCGCGGTGAGATCGTCGAGCGGCTCGCCCTGGAACAGGCACGCCAATTCGTCTCCAGCTTTGACCGCCCCAACATCCGCTATCGCGTGGTGCAGAAAAATAACGCGCGTCAGCAGCTCGCGGCTTTTCTCGACAGCGAACATGAGAACGATGCGGGCGTGGTGTATTGCCTGTCGCGCAAGAAAGTCGACGAGACCGCGCTGTGGTTGCGGGAGCAGGGCTGGGACGCGCTGCCCTATCACGCGGGTCTGGACAACGAAACGCGGGCGCGCAATCAAAGCCGCTTCCTGCGCGAAGAAGGCGTGGTGATGGTCGCAACCGTGGCCTTCGGCATGGGCATAGACAAACCCAATGTGCGTTTCGTCGCGCATCTCGATCTACCCAAAAGCATGGAAGCCTATTATCAGGAAACCGGGCGCGCGGGGCGCGACGGCCTGCCCGCCAACGCCTGGCTGGCTTATGGCCTGGGCGATGTGGTGAGCATGCGCAGCATGCTGGATGCCGGCGAGGCATCGGAAGAACGCAAGCGCGTGGAGCGGCAAAAATTGGACGCACTGCTGGGCTACTGCGAGTCCACCGCCTGCCGCCACCAGACCTTGTTGCGCTACTTCGGCGAGGAACATCCGGGCGGTTGCGGAGAATGCGACAACTGTTTGCAGCCTCCCGAGACCTGGGACGCCACGCAAGCCGCGCGGATGGCCTTGTCCTGCGTGTATCGCACCGGGCAGTGCTTCGGCGCGGGCCACCTGAGCGATGTGTTGCTCGGCAAACAGACCGCACAAGTGGAAAGACACGACCATCACCGGCAATCCACCTTCGCCATCGGCAAAGCGTGGGATGCCACGCAATGGAGCAGCGTGTTCCGCCAACTCATCGCCGGCGGATTCCTCACCGCCGACATCGCGGCCTATGGCGGCTTGCAACTCACCGAGCAGGCGCGTCCGGTGTTGCGCGGCGAGCAAGAAGTGTGGCTGCGCCGCGATGCACCCAAGGCCAAACGGGGAAGCGTGGCGCGAACCATGCATCCGGTGGGATCGCAAGAAGATGGATTGTGGCAGGCACTGAAAGCCAAACGCATGGAGTTGGCGCGCGAGCAAGGCGTGCCGCCTTATGTCATCTTCCACGACAGCACGCTGGTCGAGATGATGAGCTTGCATCCACGCACCCTGGACGAGATGGCGCGCGTCAGCGGGGTCGGGCAGGCCAAGCTGGCGCGTTACGGCGATGCCTTCCTGAAGGTATTCGAGGATGCGGCGAACGGGGTTTAAGTGATTAGCAGGTCAGGTGTTCTGAACGACAATTTTTGGGAACGCCGCACTGTGGTCCTGCGCCATCTCCGCCACTTTCACGGCGATGCGTCGGGCGATGGTCTTGTAGATTTTGCTGATGTCGCCATCGGGTTCGGCGACCACGGTGGGCTTGCCGGAATCGGCTTGTTCGCGGATACGGATGTCCAGCGGCAAGCTGCCCAATAATTCCACGTTGTAATCGGCACACATTTTCGCGCCACCGCCCGCGCCGAAGATGTGTTCCTCGTGGCCGCAATTCGAGCAGATATGCGTGCTCATGTTCTCCACGATGCCGATGATCTTGATGCCGACCTTCTCGAACATCTTGAGGCCTTTGCGCGCATCCAGCAGCGCGATGTCCTGCGGGGTGGTGACGATGATGGAGCCGGTGACCGGCACTTTTTGCGCCAGCGTCAATTGCACATCGCCGGTGCCGGGCGGCAGGTCCACCACCAGATAATCCAGATCGTCCCATTGCGTTTGACGCAACAACTGGTCGAGAGCCTGCGTCGCCATCGGGCCGCGCCAGATCATCGGCGCGTCGTCGCCCGCGATCATGTAGCCGATGGACATGGATTGCAGGCCGTGATTGCTCATCGGCTCCATGGTTTTTCCGTCGCGCGATTTTGGCTGGCCGCTGATACCCAGCATGGTGGGTTGCGACGGGCCGTAAATATCCGCGTCCAGGATCCCCACCCGCGCGCCCTCCGCAGCCAGAGCCAGAGCCAGATTCACCGCAGTCGTGGATTTACCCACGCCGCCTTTTCCCGAAGCGACCGCGATGATGTTCTTCACCCCGTCCACCAGAGCCACGCCGCGCTGCACCGCATGCGGCACGACCTTGCTGGAGACGTTCACGCTGATCTTGCCGGCGCCTGACAGGGTCTGTTTGAGATGGTTTTCCACCAGCACGCGGATGTCGCCCCACACGCTGCGCGCGGGATAACCCAGCAGAATATCCAGGCTGACATCGCCGCCGCTGATTTTGACGTTCTTAACCGATTTACCGGTCACGAAATCTTTTTGCGTGTTGGCATCGATCAGACTCTTTAATGCATTCTGCACATCGGCTTCGGTAAAACTCATGACGCACTCCACTGGAAAAACAAAACGGGCGTCGATTCTAAACGAATTCAACCCGACAAAAGACGGTTAAAAAATAAGGGAATTAACCCGTGCCGGACGACGCTTCGAACCAGCTTAATTTTTCGCGCAAAGTCACCACGCCGCCGACGATGATCAGGGTCGGGGCCTGAGGTTTCCCGGCTTGCACGATGCCGGGCAGGGTCGATAGCGTGCCGCTGAGCACACGCTGGTTCTGTGTCGTCCCCTGCTGTACCAGCGCGGCGGGAGTGGTTCCGGCCAGGCCATGCTCTATCAGTTTTGCGCACAAGGTTTCCACACCCAGCAGTCCCATGTACACCACCAATGTTTGCCTGGGTCTGGCGAGCGCCTCCCAATCCAGATTCATCGTGCCGTCTTTGAGGTGTCCGGTGACGAACACGCAGGATTGCGCGTGGTCGCGGTGCGTGAGCGGGATGCCCGCGTAAGCCGCCACGCCCGAAGCGGCGGTGATGCCGGGCACGACCTGGAAAGGGACGCCGTGCGCCGCAAGCGTTTCGATCTCTTCGCCGCCGCGCCCGAAGATGAACGGGTCGCCGCCTTTCAGCCGCACCACCTGCTTGCCTTCAAGAGCCAGACGCACCAGCAATTCGTTGATCGCTTCCTGCGGCAGCGTGTGCAGCGCACGTTGCTTGCCGACGAAGATCTTCTCGGCATCGCTCATGTCCACGATATCCTTGGCAACGAGGTTGTCATGCACCACCACATCCGCGGCTCGTATCAGGCGCAACGCCCGCAGCGTCAGCAGGTCCGGGTCGCCCGGGCCTGCACCCACCAGAGACACCGATCCGATCCTCGGTTTGGGTGACACCGGATGCCTGGGTAAAAATTCCAGGTCGCGCTGTTGCCACCACTCGCGCGCGCACCGCATCGCATCTGCGCTGTTATCAGCATGGCCCATGGCGCGCAGGGCGATGGCGGTGGTGCCGATGACAGCCTCCAGCGCATATTCATCCTCGATCTCGCCGCGCCACAACCGCCCCAGACGCGCGACATCCATGCCCTCATCTTTGAGATGGCGATGAGCGAATTGCGCGGGCCATACTTCTTCTCTGGGCTGACCCTGCAACACCATGCGTACCGTACACGCGCTATCGGGATTCCGCTCCGCCTCACCGCCATCACCCTTGAAGACTGCCAGATTATTATCGGCCAGCAACACGGCGGCCGATTGGTGAGTCACGTCGTAGCCCGGATGAAAGATGCCTATCATCGATGCCGCCGCGCGCGCGGGATTGAGCATGCGCACCATGCTATGCGCCGACGAACGCAGACCCAGCGTGGCTTTCAAGTCGAGCAAGCGCTGCAAAGCTGGATCGAGCACGCGCAGCGGAAGATAGGCAAAATTGTGCTGTTGCAACTGTTGTGCGGCCTGCGCGTGGGACGCACAGCTCGCAAACCCCAGACTGGCGAGCGCATCATCGGCGCAGACCCGTCCCGCAACAGGCGTACCGTGCATCAAGACTTTGATACCCTGCTGCGCCAACAAAAGCGCCGACAAAACGAACCACGGCAGCTGCCGCCGCTTGCCCGCGTAACTGGCCCAGTCCAAATCCACAGACGGGAAATCCGCCGGCGCGGCGACACTGGCGCGCGCGGCCCGCACAAAGCCCGCCAGCTCATCCGGCGTCTCTTCTTTGACGCGCATCAACATCAAAAAAGCGCCCAATTGTTCGGCCTGGACCTGATCGTCCAGGATCATGCGCATGGCCTGCGTGGCTTCGGCCAGGGTCAGGTCGCGCGCGCCGCGCTGGCCTTTGCCGAGTGCTTGGATGTAAGGTGCGAAAGAAGGTGTCATTGCATATCTATCTAAAAAAAAATCGTGGTGCTGGTGCTGTGCGAGCATAGCGCGTCGAACACCGAACGGGGACAATAAAAAACCAGCCTAAGCTGGTTCCCTATCGCGTCATATTACTTGGCTTATTTTTCGGCGAACAGTCGTTTGATTCGCGACGACCAGATCTTCACCCCAAGCAACGACTGCACCTACCGTGGCGATGACCGCCATCTTTTCTCCTCCAGAGAGTATCGTGCCAACCCCGAAATCATTCAGGATATAAACCACACCCAACCCAGTGGCGCGCATCCTAGCATAAGTCTTTGCACCAACATGGGCTTTTCGTTAGAATCTATACCTGACCTTTTTACTCGATTTTATTTCAGATTCAGGCGGTTATTGTGTAGAAAGCTCTGCAAAAGTCGGCGAGGCGGATGCAGCGCAAGGCGTGCGGCACACAGCGACCGAGACATATCAACTGGATAGGCGGCAGAGCGAGTACTGCACAACGCCGCGATGCGCCGCCACAGGCACTTTTGCAGAGTTTCCTTTATCATCCCGCTCCGCCTTCCCACCTTTCAGATTCCAACGTGAGCAAAAAACTTTATATCAAAACCTATGGCTGCCAAATGAACGAGTACGACTCGGACAAAATGGCGGACGTGCTCAAAGCCTACGACGGCATGGTGCAGACCGACAAACCCGAAGAGGCCGATGTCATCCTGTTCAACACCTGTTCGATACGCGAAAAGGCCGAAGAAAAAGTGTTCTCCGATCTGGGGCGCGTGCGCCCTTATAAACTGGCGAACCCCGATCTGATCATCGGCGTAGGCGGCTGTGTGGCGAGCCAGGAGGGTGCTGCCATCGCCAAGCGCGCGCCCTATGTAGACGTGGTGTTCGGCCCGCAGACCCTGCACCGTCTGCCGCAGCTGATACAGGCGCGCAAAGACACCGGGCACACCCAGATCGACATCAGCTTTCCCGAGATCGAAAAATTCGATCATCTGCCCAAACAGGAAGCCTCAACCGGCACGGCATTTGTTTCCATCATGGAAGGCTGCAGCAAATACTGCACCTTCTGCGTCGTGCCTTACACGCGCGGCGAGGAGGTGTCGCGCCCCCTGGCCGATGTGCTGCGCGAGATCAACGGGCTGGTCGCACTGGGGGTGAAAGAAGTGACCTTGCTCGGCCAGAACGTCAACGCCTATCTGGGCGCGACCGAAGATGGCGACACCGTGGATTTTGCTTATCTCATTCAAGCCGTCGCCGCGATCGACGGCATAGGCCGGATACGCTACAGCACCTCGCACCCCAAAGAGATGACGCGGCGGCTGATCGATGTGTATGCCAGCACGCCCAAACTGGTGAGCCATTTGCATCTGCCGGTTCAATCCGGTTCGGATCGCATCTTGGCGGCGATGAAACGCGGCCACACGGTACTCGAATACAAATCCATCATTCGCCGCGTGCGCGCCCTGCGTCCCGATATTTGCATTACCTCGGATTTCATCGTCGGCTTTCCCGGCGAGACCGAGCAGGATTTCGAGGCGACCATGAAGCTGATCGACGAGATCGGTTTCGATAACAGCTTCAGCTTTCTGTACAGCCCCCGCCCCGGCACACCCGCGGCGGAGCTGCGCGACGACACGCCGCATGCAGTGAAAGCCGCGCGCCTCAAACGTTTGCAAGACCGCATCATGGAACAGGAAGCCGCCGTGGCAGCAAGTATGTTGGGCACCACGCAGCGCGCGCTGGTGGAAGGCGTGTCGAAAAAAGATGCGTCTGAACTGGCCGCGCGCACCGACAACAATCGCGTGGTGAACTTCGTCGGCACAGCGGATCTGATCGGGAAATTCATCGATGTGAAGATCACCCAAGTGGTGCGCCACACCCTGCGCGGAGAGCGGGTCGCGGCATGAGCAAGGCTGTCGGATTCCGCCCGAAAAATAAATTATCGCTGACCGTGCAATACGCCAGCGACGCTAAAAATTTACCAACGCGCGCGCAGTTTCGCCGCTGGTTCAACGCCGCGCTGTTGGGCGACATGAGCTTGACTTTGCGCATCGTGGATGCCGATGAAGGGCGCGAGTTGAATAAGACTTATCGCGGCAAAGATTACGCGACCAATGTGTTGACCTTCGTCTACACCGATCATCCGGTGTCCGGCGATGTAGTGATCTGCGCGCCAGTGGTGGCGAAGGAAGCTGCCGAACAAAGCAAGGAACTGCTCGCGCATTACGCGCACATGACCGTCCACGCAGCCCTGCATCTGCAAGGCTATGACCATGAGGACGAGCGTGAGGCGGAAGCGATGGAGGCATTGGAAACTTCAATGATGCTAAAATTGCGCTACGAAAATCCTTACCAGAATTAATACCACACGAAATGGACTCACCCGAGAGTAACAAGCCCAGCCTGTTGGAACGTCTGTCCGCGCTGCTGCTGCGCGAGCCGGAAGACCGCGAACAACTCATCAAACTGCTGTACGGCGCATACGAAAAGAACCTGCTGGATGCCGATGCCCTGGCCATGATGGAAGGCGTGCTGCAAGTTTCCGAGCGGCAAGTGCGCGAGATCATGATCCCGCGCGCGCAGATGGACGTCATAGACATCAGCCTGCCGCCCGAAAAATTCATCCCGTTCGTCATCGCAACCGCGCACTCGCGTTTCCCCGTCACCGATGGGGACAAGGACAATATCATCGGCATTCTGCTGGCAAAAGACTTGCTGCGCTATTACGCCGGGGAAGAGTTCGACGTGCGCGACATGCTGCGCCCCGCCGTGTTCGTGCCCGGGGCCAAACGCCTCAACGTGCTGCTCGGCGATTTCCGCAGCAACCGCAACCACATCGCGCTGGTGGTGGACGAGTACGGCGGCGTGTCCGGCATGGTCACCATCGAAGATGTGCTGGAACAGATCGTCGGCGACATCGCCGACGAGTATGATTTTGATGAGGACGAAGACAACATCATCCGCCAGGACAACACACACTGGCGCGTCAAAGCCGACACCGAGATCGCCGCTTTCAACGAATCCATGGGCACGGAATTTTCGGACGAAGAATGCGACACCGTGGGCGGGCTGGTCCTGCAAGCCGCCGGTCAACTCCCCAAGCGCGACGATCATATCCGCATCGGGGACTTGAACTTCACCGTGCTGCGCAGCGATAGCCGCAGACTGTATTCGCTGCTGGTGGAACGCAGGCCGGATTCGCCGGAAAGCGAAGCCATCTAGCGAACCACAACCCGCACGGCAAATACCCGGTGATTTCCGGATTGCGGTACGGTCATTTCTCTGGCAGATTGCCGTCCGCGAATACCAAAACGGGTCGGTGTCGCGCAGGTGAAAGGCACCCACTCAAAATATTCAGCGAGACCCGCCGACAATCTGTATCGGGTCCATTCCGTTCATGAAATAAAGTTTATATTCACCTCGCCTAACCACCTTGTTCTTCGAATCTAAGTATGATGGCGCGTTGAGAGTTTGCTGTCGGTGTCGTTTAAACGTGTAGCGGGTTTCTGGGTGGTCGCGGTGATTAGACTTACGCAACCAAGCAAGCGAAACATACAGGTGTCCGGGCGATTTTTGTGCCGCAAACCGGGCCGGGCCCGGCTCACCCTCCTCGTTTTAACCGTCCCGAACGTTCTACTGCCACCGCCAAGTCACATCCCTTGCAGAATCCCGCTTGCAGGGAACGGGGCGGCGCTGGCACGACCACCCCCAATTACGCTACCTGACACGGCTTCAAATCGCTCAGTGCGAGCCGGCGGGTCCGGCACTGGAAAGAGGAGGATACTTTGAAAACAACTTCTAAAATCGCGGTCTGGTTTGGTGGTGCCGGTCTGCTGGTCGCGCTGATGGCGCTGTGGTCTTTCTCGGCAGTCAGGCAGAGCGGGGACTCCGCCGCATGGCAGAAACACACTTTAATGGTCATGGCTATGGCGGACGATTTTCTGTCCGGCCTGAAAGATGCCGAGACGGCCCAGCGCGGCTATTTATTAACGGGTGAAGAGACCTATCTGGAGCCTTATCTGACTGCGCGCGACAGGGTTGCGCCCCAGCTGGCGGAATTGCGCCGATTCACTCAGGACAATCCGGCCCAGCAACATCGTCTGGATGTACTGGCCCAATTAATTGAAAAAAGATTGGCCCTGCTGACACAAACCATCGCGTTACGCCGCGATCAACATACCGGGGACGCGCTGAAAATATTGCGCAGCGGTCGGGGCAAACAATTGATGGACGGAATCCGCGTTGAAATGCGTGACTTCAACAAAATGGAAAAAGGTCTGCTGGCGCAACGCGATGCCCGATACAGCGCGAACCTGCGCCAGTTGCTGCTGTTAATCGCGACCACCAGCATGCTGGTGGTGATACTCACTTTTATATCCGTCTATCTGGAGCCTCTTGCAAAACTCTGTGTACGAGTTGAATTTATGAGCTAGAAAGCGGTAGAAGTGGGCCGCCATTGCTGGCAAGATCAAGGTTCTGAAGA
>JABEVF010000072.1 GCA_013043965.1 Gallionella sp.
GACAGTAGGCATTTTTTACGAATCGGTTTCTATATAACTCCTATTCTATCAAATACTTACTGTCTTGTTCGCCCTATTTATGCAATATTCAGGCTAAATAGCCAAAGAGGGTGGGGACAGTTCGCCGACATGCAAGCTGAATCTTCCCTGGGTACGTTCGGCAAAAAAATGTTTCAGGCTAAAACGTACCGGGCGGAAAGCCAGTTCTTCCCAGGGGATCTCAGCCTCGCTAAAGAGCCGGACTTCCAGGCTTTCGATGCCCGGCGCAAAATCAAGATTCAGCAAGCGGGCGCGGAAAAACAGATGCACTTGGTTGATGTGGGGCAGACTGTACATCGAATACAAGTCATCCAGCTCGACCCGCGCATGGGCTTCTTCGAACGTTTCGCGTATCGCCGCCTGTCCCGCGCTTTCGCCGTTTTCCATAAAGCCGCCGGGCAAAGTCCACAAGCCGTGGCGCGGTTCGATAGCGCGCTTGCACAGCAGGATTTTGTCTTCCCAAACCGGAATGGAGCCGATTACTAACTTGGGGTTCTCGTAATGGATCGTGCCGCATTGCGTGCAAACATGGCGCGGCCGGCTATCATCGCCGGGAATGCGCAGTTCCACGCCCGCGCCGCACAGGCTGCAGAACTTCATTTCCAAAATTGCCACCAGGGTTTTTTGTTGGCGGCTATCACCAGCGCGGTAGCGGCTTCCGAGCCGCCGTTCTGATCGAGCACGCGCTGGGTATCGTCGCGCAGGCCGGTCATCCCCATCGCGTCGTAGGCGAGCACCATGACTAACAATGCCTGGCGGGTGGATGGGCTGTGCGGATATTGCTTGAGGATGTCCTGGGCGCGGTTGAGTGCCGCGAGGTTCGCGCCGCGCCGCAGATAATATTTCGCGATGTGCAGGTCGTGCCTGGCCAGCTGGTTCACCAGATAGAGCATGCGTAGTCGCGCATCGGGTGTATACACGCTGTCGGGAAAGCGCGTGACCAGTTCTTTGAGCGCGTTAAAGGAATCCTGTGCCAATTGTGGGTCCCGGTCGGCGGCATCTTCGTTGCCTATGGAATCGATGACACCCATGTCGCCCGAAAAACTGGCGAGGCCTTTCAGATAGAAGGCGTAATCGACATGCGGGCTGTTGGGGTATTGTTTGATGAAGCGATCAGCGGCGGCAATCGCCGGATCCGGTTCGCCCTGCTTGTAATAGGCATAGGCCATTTCCAGCAAGGATTGCTGCGCATAACGACCATACGGGTAGCGCGACTGAAGGGACTCGTACTTCTTGATCGCCGCGTCGTAGGTCTTTTCGTCGAGCTTGGTTTTTGCCTCTTTGTATATCTCTTCCGCCGTCTGGTTTTTTTGTTTGCTCTGATCCTCGCCTTCGATGAGTGAGCTGGAAGAACTACAACCGATTAACGTAAGCAACAGGAATACAGCTAAACTATGACGCATGACAACTCCAGAAAAAAATCTGCTCGATTATAGCGCAATCCCGTCCGGTGCCGATGCGGCGGACGCCCCAAATGTCAAAGCGCACCATCTCGTTGTCCCCGATGAATATGCGGGCTTGCGTCTCGACCAGGTTCTGGTGAGGTTCTTCCCCGAATATTCCCGTAGCCGCTTGCAAGAGTGGGTGGTGAAGCAACAGGTGACGGTTGACGGCGGGGCGGCCACAGCCAAACAAAAGATGTGGGGCGGCGAACAGCTGATGGTCAATCCGCAATCCCATCCGACCGAACAACCCTATCTCGCGCAGGACATCGCGCTCGACATCGTCTATGAAGACGACGCGCTGCTGGCCATCAACAAACCGGTGGGACTGGTGGTGCATCCTGGCAGCGGCAACTGGGAGGGAACCCTACTCAACGCCTTGTTGCATTACGCGCCGCAATTAAAGGATGTGCCGCGCGCCGGGATAGTGCACCGTCTGGACAAAGACACCAGCGGCCTGATGGTGGTGGCCAAGACGCTCATCGCGCAAACCGCGCTGGTGCGGCAGTTGCAGGAGCGTAGCGTGAAACGTGAATACCTGGCGTTGGTATGGGGCGAGCTGGCGCGTGGCGGAACCGTCGATGCGGCGATAGATCGCCATCCGAGCAACCGCGTCAAAATGGCGGTGGTGGAAGACGGAAAACCCGCGGTCACGCATTATGTCGTCGAGCGGCAATTCCCCAGTTGCACCCTGCTGCGCTGCCGTTTGGAAACCGGCCGCACCCATCAGATACGCGTGCACATGGCGTTTCTCAAACATCCGCTGGTCGGCGATTCGGTGTATATCCAGGGCGGGCAGAAATGTGTGCCGACACTGCGTGTCTTGCTGAATGGCTTTCCGCGTCAGGCTTTGCACGCCACGCGGCTGGCGCTGCAGCATCCGGTCAGCGGCGAGCCGATGGAATGGCATGTGCCGATGCCAGCCGATATGCAGCATTTGTTGCGCGAGATTCAGCGTGTCGTGCAAGAGCCCGAATCTTCTCGTACTTGAAACCGTGAGCTCGCCGCAACATTGCATCGTTCCCGATTGGCCCGCTCCTCCGAACGTGCGCGCCTTGCAGACTACCCGTGCGGGCGGCGTGAGTAGCGCGCCTTACGCCAGCCTCAACCTAGGCAGCCATGTCGGCGACGCGCCGCTGGCGGTGGCGCGCAACCGAACGCTGCTCAATGGTTTACTGCCCAGCGAGCCAGTGTGGATGGAGCAAGTGCATGGCAAGGTGGTGGCGAATGCCGATGCGGCGAGTTGCAGCGCGCAAGCGGATGCCTGCATCGCCAGACATCGCGCTGCGGTGTGCGTGGTGATGACGGCGGATTGCCTGCCTATCCTGTTGTGCGACCGGCAAGGCACGGTGGTCGGTGCCGCGCACGCCGGCTGGAAAGGCCTGGCAGCCGGTGTGATAGAGGCGACAGTGAACGAGATGAGAGTCGGGGGGCCGCAGCTCATGGCATGGCTGGGCCCGGCGATCAGCCAGCCCGTATTTGAAGTGGGTGCGGAGGTGCGCGAGCTATTCGCCGACGATCCGGCCAGCGCTGCCGCCTTTATCCCCTGTGACAAAACGCATGGGCACGCGGCACAGAAATTCCACGCTGACTTGTATGCTCTGGCGCGCCTGCGTCTGAACGCGCTGGGCATCAAGCAGATATACGGCGGCGATCGCTGCACGTACCGGGAAAGCGAAAAGTTCTTCTCCTACCGCCGCGATGGCGTGACCGGGCGGATGGGCACGTTCATCTGGATGGAATAGTCGGGGCAGGCGAGCCGCCTTTGCTATAATCCGCGCCTTGGCTTTTCCTGAATTCCCCCATGAGTGTTCTGTTGTGGATCGTCGCGGCGAGTTTCGCCGGTGGTGTGTTGAGCGTGGTGTGTGCCGCGCTGTTCGCACTGAACGCCCGTGCCCATTGGGTAAACGGCCTGGTGAGTTACGCGATAGGCGCGTTGTTGGGCGCGGCGTTCCTGGAGATTTTGCCGGAGGCGTTCAAGCTGGGGAGTGATTTTACGGTGGTCAGTGGCACGATACTGGCGGGCATCCTGCTGTTCTTCACGCTGGAAAAGCTGCTCATCTGGCGGCACTGCCACCACGATCATTGCGAGGCGCATGAACCCGCCGAGCAGCATGCACACGGCCGCAGCGGCAGCATGATCATGGTGGGCAACACTTTCCATAATTTCGTCGATGGCGTGATCATCGCCGCCGCGTTCCTGGCCGACATCCAGTTGGGGGTCGTCACCGCACTGGCGATCATCGCGCATGAGATACCCCAGGAGGTCGGCGACTTTATGATTCTGCTGCATTCCGGGTACACCAAGGTGCAGGCATTGTTGCTCAATCTGGTGTCCAGTTTTGCGACCCTGCTGGGCGGCGTGCTGGCCTACTTTGCGCTGCAATCCATGCAAAGTGTCGTGCCGACCTTGTTGTCCCTGGCCGCCGCCAGCATGATCTACGTCGCGGTGGCCGACCTGATCCCCGGCCTGCACAAACGCACCCAGTTACGCGACACCATCGAACAGGTCGTGTTGATCGCATTGGGTGTGTCCTCGATATTTTTGGTCAACCTCGCGGTTGGCGCATAGGAAGTAGAACATGAACGCTCCGCAAAAAATTCCACAAGTCGGTTTCATTTCGCTCGGTTGCCCCAAGGCGACGGTGGATTCCGAACACATTCTCACCCGCTTGCGCGCGGAAGGTTATTTGATCTCCAGCAGCTATCAGGATTCGGACCTGGTGGTGGTGAACACCTGCGGTTTCATCGACAGCGCGGTGGCCGAATCGCTCGATGCCATCGGCGAAGCCCTGGCAGAGAACGGCAAGGTGATCGTCACGGGTTGTCTGGGCGCGAAAGATCGCGTGGTGCAGCAAGCCCATCCCAGGGTGCTCGCCGTGACCGGCCCGCACGCCACCGATGAGGTGATGGAGGCGGTGCACAAGCATCTGCCCAAACCGCATGACCCGTACATGGATCTGGTGCCGCCGCAAGGCATACGCCTCACGCCCAAACATTTCGCCTACTTGAAGATTTCCGAGGGCTGCAACCATCGCTGCACTTTCTGCATCATCCCGTCGATGCGCGGCGATCTGGTCAGCCGCCCGGTCGGCGACGTGATGCAGGAGGCGCAGAATTTGGTCAAATCGGGCGTGAAGGAGTTGCTGGTGATCTCCCAAGACACCAGCGCGTATGGAGTGGATATCAAATACCGCACCGGCTTCTGGGACGGTAGGCCGCTCAAGACGCGCATGACCGAACTGGCGGCCGCACTGGGTGAGTTGGGTGCGTGGGTGCGTCTGCATTACGTGTACCCGTACCCGCATGTGGACGAAGTGATCCCGCTGATGGCGCAGGGCAAGATATTGCCGTATCTGGACATCCCTTTTCAGCATGCCAACCAGCGCATCCTCAAGCTGATGAAGCGCCCGGGCAACAGCGACAACGTCTTGGCGCGGATTAAAAAGTGGCGCGAGATCTGCCCTGACTTGACTCTGCGCAGCACCTTCATCGTCGGCTTCCCCGGTGAGACCGAGGCCGAGTTCGAAGAGTTGCTAACCTTCCTCAAAGAGGCGCAACTGGACCGCGTCGGCGCGTTCGCCTATTCGCCGGTCGAAGGTGCGGTGGCGAACGAATTGCCCGACCACGTCGCACCCGAAGTCCAGCAGGATCGCCTGGCACGTCTGATGTTGCTGCAAGAGGAGATCAGCGCGGCGCGATTGCAGCACAAGATAGGCAAGACCATGCAAGTGTTGGTCGATGAAGTGGATGATGAAGGTGCGGTGGCGCGCAGTGCCGCCGATGCCCCGGAGATTGATGGCGTGGTGTTCATCGCAAATGCCGCCCATTTGACCGTGGGCGACATCGTGACCGTGAGGGTCATCGATGCCGACGAACACGATCTTTGGGCGGAGCTGCTGCTCAGTTGATATTGGTGGGCCGGTAGCCGGACAGGATACGCACGATCTTGTCATGCTTGTTTTTTTCCGCCAGCGAGAGTGCCGTGCTGCCATCCGGATACGCTATCGAGCGGTCGGCCCCTTTTTCAAGCAACATCAAGACGATCTCGACGTGCCCGTTGGCGGACGCTTTATGCAGTGCCGTCCATCCGTCCCGAGTGGTGTCGTTGACAGACGCGCCGCATGCCAGCAACTTTGACACGACCTCGGTATGTCCCCGGGTTGCCGACTGCATCAATGCCGTCCAGCCAAACTGGCTGCGCGCGTTGGGCTGCGCGCCTTTGGCCAGCAATAATTCCACGACTTCCGCGTACCCGTTGAATGCGGCCCAATGCAGTGGCGTGTAGCCGTTGACATCTTCGGCCTGGATCTTTGCGCCGCAACGAATCAACAACACAGCCAGTTCTTGATAGCCGTTAAATGACGAGCTTCTTGCAAAACTCCAAGCCTGAGCTGAATTTATGCGCTAAAAAGCGGTAGAAGTGGGCTGCCATTGCTGGCAAGATCGAGGTTCTGAAGACC
>JABEVF010000073.1 GCA_013043965.1 Gallionella sp.
AACCTACAGCGACCAAACCCATCACACCGAGTACACGCGCCACCATCTCTTCCGGCAAGTGTTTGCTGAACGTCGCAACGGCAGCGGTCCAGATCGACAGGATTAATGCCCACAACAACAGGGAGCCCTCGTGTCCGCCCCATATCGCCGCAAAGCGGTATTGCGCGGGCAATTGCGAATTGGAATGCTCCGCGACGTACAACACGGAAAAATCATTGCCGAGGAAAGCGTACGCCAAGGTCGCAAAGGCCAGTGCGATGAACACGAACTGTCCGTATGCCAGCGGGCGCGCGACCCCCATCAATACGGCGTTGTTACGCGCCGCACCAATGATGGGCAAGATACCCAGCGTGAGCGCCAGGCACAGGGCGACGATGAGGGAAAAATGACCGAGTTCTGGAATCATGTCTGAACTTTCTAAATGTTATTTAACAACGGTAATCGCACTCGCGGCAGCCACGCCCGACATAGCAACCTGCGCGCGTTGCAAAGCATCTTTGGCTTCGGGGGGCATATAGTTTTCGTCATGCTTGGCTAACACTTCGTCTGCGTGCATCACCCCATCCGCTTCCATCTTGCCCTGCGCAACCACGCCCTTACCTTCTTTAAACAAGTCTGGCAGGATACCTTTGTATATCACCGGCATACTCTTGACGGTATCGGTGATGATGAATTTTACCGACAGGCCGTCTTTCTCGCGCTGCAAGCTGCCCGCTTCCACCAAACCGCCGATACGGAAGCTTCGCCCTTGCGGGGCTTCTTTATTCATCACCTGGGTCGGCGTGAAATACAGGCTGACGTTTTTTTTCAGCGCGTTCAATACCAACCAGGCCGCGACACCGACACCCAGCACGCCAGCGACGATGAACATCAATCTTTTCTGCCTTATTTTCATACTTCCCCTCTCGCTTCGAGCATCAGGCGTACCTGCTGCAAAGTTGTTTTGCGTTTATGGCTCACCAATAAAATCTCGACAATGAACGCCAACAGCGTCACACCATAAGCGCCCCACACATAGAACGCGTAGCCGCCCATTTTAAAAAATTCCGCAATACTCACAAGCCGACCTCCTTCAATTCAGACACCCATAAAGTATTGCGCTCGCGTTCCAAAATGATGCTGCGCACGCGAACCAGCGTCACAGCGACGGCATACAGCCAACACGCCAACAACAAGGTGAACATGGATTGTTGCATCGCAACGTGCATCGATGTCCCGCTAAATTTAATCGTCGATCCTTGATGCAGGGTGTTCCACCACTTCACCGAAAAATAAATGATGGGCACGTTCACCGAGCCGACGATCGCCAGCAAGGCGGCGGCACGATCGGCGCGGCGCGGGTCATCGATAGAGGCGTGCAAAGCGATGAAACCAAAATACAAGAACAACAGGATCAACTCCGAAGTCAAGCGTGCGTCCCATACCCACCACGCGCCCCACATCGGCTTGCCCCACAGCGCGCCGGTCCATAGCGAAATAAAGGCGAACAATGCGCCGGTAGGTGCCAGCGCGGTCGCCATCATGGACGACAAGCGCGTGTTAAAGATAAGCCCCAACGCCGCGTAGCCTGCCATGACCAGATACAGGAACATCGACAGGATGGAAGCTGGGACGTGGATAAAAATGATGCGATAGGCTTCACCTTGCACCGCATCCTTGGGCGCAACGAAGAAGCCTATATACAGGCCGATCACAAACAATACCGCAGCTGGTACCGCAAACCACGGCACCAGCCTGCCTGCCAATCCGTAGAAAGTGCTGGGAGCCGAATATTTAAACCAATTGATAGCCACAATTACTCCATAGAAATGCGCAACGCTTGCGCGGCCACCCAAGGGGTGAATACCAGACACAACATCAATAAGGCGGCGATGAGCGATAGGTTCGACACCGCGCTCAGGCCGCTAGCAACCGCCTCCACCGCACCCGTGCCGAATATCAGCACGGGAATGCACAATGGCAAAACCAACAGCGACAGCAACACCCCGCCGCCGCGCAAACCCAAGGTCAAAGCCGCACCGATCGCGCCCAGCATACTCAGGATAGGCGTGCCTATTAGCAAACCTATCATCAACACCAACAACCCCTGCGCCGGCATATCGAACTGCAATCCCAATACCGGCGCCATCAACACCAAGGGCAAACCCGACACCAACCAATGCGCGATCATTTTGCCCAGAACCAATACCGACAAGGATTGCGGGGTCAGCATCATCTGCTCCAAGGTGCCGTCCAAATAATCTGCCGAAAACAAGCGGCCCAGCGACAGCATCGAAGCCAGCAAAGCCGCCACCCACAACACACCGGGAGCCATCTTGCGCAGCATGCCCATCTCTGGACCCACACCCAATGGGAATAGACTCACCACCAGGATAAAGAACACCAGTATCGTCAGCACATCGGCACGTCGGCGCATGGCCAGCAACAAATCGCGGCGGACCACCAACACCAACAGATGCACAACCGAAAGCTGGTTCATAGCAATGACAATCTACTGATTTCAATGTCCCCGATGACCAGCGGTTGATGCGTGGTAAAAATCACCATGCCATGCTTGCCCAAATGCTCACCTATCAGCTCCTGTATCAGTGCCACCGCTCCGACATCCAGCGCCGTCAATGGTTCGTCCAGCACCCACAGCTTGGCGTTCCCCACCAACAACCGCGCCAGCGCCACTCGTCGCCGCTGCCCTTGCGACAAGACCTTGGTAGGCAGCCGCTCGCGCCCTTTCAAACCCAAACGCCGCAACGCAGAAACCGCCTGCCGCTCATCCAAAGTTATCCCAGCCAGTCCCGCCGATATCTGCAGGTTCTCCAGCGCGCTCAACTCGTCTTTGATGGCATTGTGATGCCCCAGATACAACAAGCTGGCGAAATACTCCTCGCTCAGATCGCGCACATCGTCGCCGTACCAGGTGATTCTCCCTTCGTCTGGCAAAATAAAGCCGCACAAGGTCCTCAACAGACTGGTTTTACCTTTGCCGTTTTCGCCTTGCACTTGCATAATTTGCCCGGACTGCAGCGTTAGGCTCAAACCGGAAAAAAGAAGATGGTCGCCACGGCTACACGCGAGATTGCTGACTTCCAGCATGGAGGAATCAACCGAAAATTGAACAGCGGCAGATTATATACGATAGACCGAAATGAATGCGGAGCAATCATTTACCGTTATAATCAACAGGGTTTTATGAGCCGTAAATTAAGGGAAAAACATGGGATTCTTAACCAACAAACGCATCTTGATCACCGGCATGATCAGCAATCGCTCTATCGCTTACGGTATTGCACAAGCCATGCATCGCGAAGGTGCGCAACTGGCTTTTACCTATCAGGGTGATCGCGTGCGCGAACGCGTGCTGGAACTGGCCAAGACGTTTGACAGCAAACTCGTGTTTCAATGCGATGTCAGTCGTGACGAGGACATCACGCTATTATTTGCAGATCTCAATACCCACTGGGATAGGTTTGACGGCTTCGTGCATTCCATCGCATTCGCCCCGCGTGAGGCGCTTGCCGGCGATTTTCTGGAGGGATTGAGCCGCGAAGCATCACGCATTGCCCATGACATCAGCTCGTACAGCTTTCCGGCTCTGGCGAAAGCCGCCTTGCCCACACTCAATTCCAGTGCCGCATTGCTGACGCTAAGCTATCTGGGTGCGGTGCGTACCATGCCCCACTATAACGTGATGGGTATGGCAAAAGCCAGTCTGGAAGCCAGCGTACGTTACCTGGCAATGGACTTGGGACGCATCGGTATCCGCGTCAACGGCCTCTCTGCCGGGCCGATCAGAACATTGGCCGCAGCGGGCATCGCCGACTTTGGGAAACTGCTGAGTTACAACGAAAAAAACGCTCCGCTAAAACGCAATGTGACCATAGAAGAAGTCGGCAATGTGGCCGCATTCATGTGCAGCGACCTGGCCAGCGGTATAACCGGCGAGATCACTTATGTGGATGGAGGATTTAACACTACCGCCCTGGGCAGCACCGAAGCTTAGCTGGAGCCACCAACAAAAAAAGGCCACCCGAAGGTGGCCTTTTTTAATTGCCGTGACCCGTCCTGAAATAAGTTGACACTTATTGCGATGACGAAAGGAGTGTC
>JABEVF010000074.1 GCA_013043965.1 Gallionella sp.
AGAATACATCAAGCTCTCTAAGTTCATTTTTTACCCATCCCTAATTGCGCTGGCTTTGTCTGTTGCAACAGCCAATGACAAGTTATTCGTTTTATATGTAATGTCGGTTGCATATATTCTGTTCTATTTGGCCTTCATTCCTTCTGGATTTTATAGAAAATACAATCAGATGGGGGATTACTCCTACGGCACATATATTTATGCTTTCCCAGTACAACAATCAATCGCGGCTTTAATCCCTGGCGTTTCGGCATGGTCTATGATTGCCGTATCTGGCGCAATAACTGTTTTGCTTGCCGCGCTATCTTGGCATTTTCTTGAGCATCGCGCGCTAGGATTAAAAGGCTTTTATGCCACACGGACTAGAATTTCTCATCCGTGGTTGAGAAAATTTACAAGCAAATCGTCACCATCTTAAAAGGATTTCGTAGGCGTAGTACACAATTTAAAGCAAATGTCTGCTTTGTCATGAGTTAATAGTCGTTAAATGATGTAGATTTTTTGTAGAGGCAATGACGGTTGTTGGCCGGTTCCGGCCTGTCAGCAGCCTTCGTCGCCCCGACATAATCACACACCGTTTGACCGATTGTAATCGGCATCCAGCAGACCATGGAGCGAGTGACTTTATCATTGCTGGTTGTCTGCGTACTTGCCACAGTCAAAACGTAGTGCATGATATCTGCATCAACTAGCCGATCTGGTCTCCCGAGGTGGGACGGGTTTGCGATATGGCACGCAGCGCGTCTTTCACGGTCGGATAAATCAGGCGGACTTTCAACTCCTGTTTCATTCTGCGGTTCGCCAGGCGCCGCGATTCGTTCATGAACGACCACATCATCGGAGACACGAGAGACCGCACCTCGGCGCGCGGCAGGCGCGGCGGGCGCGACAGAGAACAGGCATCGGCCACCGCATCGAAGTAGTCGCCCATTTTCATTTCATCGTCGTCGCTCGCGTGATACACGCGGTTGGTTTTGCCGTAGCGCAACGCGTTAATGACAATGCGTGCCAGATCGTCTGCGTGAATGTGGTTGCTGTAGCTGTCCTCGCTCGACCGTATCGCCGGAGAACCCGCGCGCAGACGCTCCAGCGGCAGGCGGTCGGCGGCGTAGATACCCGGCACGCGCAAGATGCTGGCGCGCACCCGATTGCGTTGCGCCCAGGCACGCACTTGCTGCTCGGCATCCACTCGCCGCAGCGCGCGCGGGTTCTTCGCCTGGGTCGGATGCGTCTCGCTCACCCACGCTCCCGCGCAATCGCCGTACACCCCGCTGGTGCTGATGTAGATAAATTGCGTCGGCAACGTGTTGCGCGACAATGCCGCGAATAGATGGCGTGTGCGAGGGTCGTCCATCCCGCTGTTCGGCGGCGGGGCGAAGTGCAACACCACATCGGCGATACCACCCAGCCGCGCAAGGCTGTGCCGCGCATCCAGATCGCCCGGGATCGGGGTCACCCCCAGGGCGCGCAAGCCCGCGCGATAGGCCGGATTGCGTACCAGCGCGAATACTTGATAACGGGTCGCCAGCAATGGGATGGTGCGCAGCGCCACATCGCCGCAGCCGATAATCAATAAGCGTTTCATCTGTCGGACATTTTGAGTATTGCCAAGAGGCGTCGGATTATGCGGTAAAATCCGCGCTTTCGCGAAATCCGATACAACGATCATGAGCTTTCAGACCACCCTGTCGCCGAGCGGCCACCAGTTTCCCATCGAAGCGCACGAAACCGTCCTGGAAGCTGCGCTCAAACACGGTTATACCCTGCCCTACAGTTGCCGCGACGGCGTGTGCGGCGCGTGCAAAGGCAAGGTGCTGCAAGGCGCGGTGGATTATGGCAAACATCAGGACAGCACGCTGACCAGTGCTGAAAAATCTGCCGGCATGGTGTTGTTCTGCTGCGCAAAACCGTTGTCGGATTTGCATCTGGAATGCCGGGAAGTGAATGCCGTCAAAGATATTCCGGTCAAAACCATGCCGTGTCGCGTGCACACAATGACCCGCCCGGCTGACGATGTGATGGTGCTGCAACTCAAGTTGCCCGCCAATGAGCGCTTGCAGTTTCTGGCCGGGCAATACATCGACATCCTGCTCAAGGACCACAAGCCGCGCAGTTTCTCGCTGGCGAACGCGCCGCATACCGATGAGTTTCTGGAGCTGCACATCCGCAACATCGTGGGCGGCGAATTCACCAAACACGTTTTTGAAGTGATGAAAGAGCGCGACATCCTGCGCTTCAAAGGCCCGCTGGGCACGTTCTTCCTGCGCGAAGAGTCGGACAAACCCATCATCTTTGTCGCCAGCGGAACGGGCTTCGCGCCGATCAAGGCCATCATCGAACACGCGCTCTATCTCGGCATCACCCGCCCCATGCATTTCTACTGGGGGGCGCGCAAGCTGGCCGATCTGTACATGCTCGACATGGCGAAACAATGGGAACGCGCCGGTATCAAATTCACGCCCGTACTCTCCGAGCCGACACCCGGGGATGCGTGGCCGGGCCGCACCGGCTTTGTGCATCAAGCGGTGCTGGATGACTATCAGGATCTCGCCGGACACGAGGTCTATGCCTGCGGCGCGCCCGTCGTCGTGGAGGCGGCGCACCGCGACTTCACCACCCGGCGCGGCTTGCCCAATGAAGCATTTTTCTCGGATGCGTTCACCTTCGCGCCCAAGACCTGATCGCGCGGCGCGAGCCGTGTTTCGCCAAGCCAGATTTGCCATGCATCTTTAGAAAGGTCGTCATGAAAACACGCAAGACTCACGGGCATCCGGTTCTGATCTTAGGCGGCGGGCGCGGCGGATCCGCATTGCTGGAGATGTTTCTCGATGACCCGCTGGTCCAAGTCGTCGGCATCGCCGACCCCAGCCCGGACGCGCCAGGCATCCGACTGGCCCAGGCCCATGCGATCCCGACCCACACCGACACGCTTGCCGCGATGCGGGCATGCAAGGACTATCAGGATTGCATCGTCTACAACCTCACGCACGATGAAACCTTGGCCGCGCAGGCGGTAGGGGTGTTCGGCGACAATCGGGTGACCAACGGTGCAGAGGCCAAATTGTTCTGGCAGATGGTCACCCATCTCAAGCAGGTAAAGGGCGAACTCGAAACAAGCCAGAGCCAGCTACAGGCCATCATACGCAACGTCATGGACGGCATCGTCACCGTCAACGCGTCGGGGGAGATCCAGGGCTTCAATCCCGCTGCCGAGAAGATCTTCGGCTACACCCAGCAGGAAACGCTGGGGAAAAACATCAAAATATTCATCCCGCCTGACGATCAGGCAGCACACACGGCAGACGTCCGTCGTTACCTGCACAGTGGGGTGGGCGGCATGACCGACGTGCGCTGCCGTGAAATCCTGGCGGTCAGAAAAAATGGCGGGCTGTTTCCGGCCGAACTATCGGCATCGGCGATGGTGCTCGGCGGGCAAGTCTATTTCGTGGGGATCGTTCGCGACATCACGGAACGCAAACTGGCCGAACAGAAAATCACCCACCTGGCGCATTACGACCCTTTGACCGACCTGCCCAATCGCGCATTGTTTCTGGACAGGCTGACCACCTCGGTCGCGCTGGCGCAGCGCAGTAGCCACAGGATGGCGACCCTGTTCCTCGATCTGGACGGGTTCAAGCAGGTCAACGATACACACGGGCACGATGTCGGCGATCTGTTGCTGCGGGGCGTCGCCAACAGGCTGTCGAAAACAGTCCGTATCTCGGACACCGTCGCCCGCATCGGCGGCGATGAGTTCACCTTCATCCTGAACAATATCGGCTCGGCAGAAAATGCGCTTGCGGTCGCGGACAAGATCATCGCGGCACTGGGACCACCTTTTGATTTCGATGGCCGCATCTGCAAGGTCGGCGGCAGTATCGGCATCGCGATCTTCCCGGATGATGCGAGTAACGCCGACACGCTGGTCAAGCAGGCCGACGAAGCGATGTACCTGTCCAAACAGAGCGGCAAGAATACGCGCCGCCTGCATCGTGACGTGCTGGCCTTGACGAGCACGGCCGCCTAGTTCTTTGCCGAGAGCCGCATCTCGCCGTTGTCCTGTTCGATGCGGAATCGCTGCAACACGTTCATGCCCAGCAGCGGTTGGCTCAGGTTAGGCACGATCATCGCGCTCACGTCCTTGAGCAGGAACGGGCCCACTTTCAGCCTGGCGATGACCGACGTGCAGACACTGGACGCGCCATTTGCCGTCTGCATCAGCACCTGGTCCTTGCACGACATACTGGCCGCATAAGCCGTTGCGCGCGGTATAGAGACGACCGACGCACCGGTGTCGACGACGAAGTTGAGCGGCTTGCCGTTGATCACCCCATCCACAAAATAATGGCCGTTACCCTGCTGCTTGAGGACCAGAGCGCGGTTGTTTTGCGGCTCGCCGCCCTCGGTTTGCTCGATGACCTGGGTTTGCGACGTCCAGCTGGAGACAGTCACATCCGTTCTGGCGCACGGCGATGCCTGATAGATCATCTCGCCCTGCGGATCTTTGCATTTGTGCACCACGCCATCGGCCCACACGGGACACATGAACAAACCGACGATGAGCGCGAACCCGTTGCTGAATTTTTTCATATTGTCCCCACTTCCCACTTCCTACTTCTTCAACTCCATCGCCTGCTGATAATAGCGGTAGGTCTCTTCGGACTTGCCCAGACGTTCCGACAGCTGGCCCAACGCGGTATAAGCGGCATGGCTGGGCGACACGCTGATGCTCGCGTCCAGATAGTTCCGCGCCTTGCCCCACAGCTTCTGCTGGGTGCACAACTTGCCCAGCGCGAGCAACAAGCCCGCGTCCTGGCGGTGCTGGTTGAGCCACTTCTCGGCCTGCTCGATCTGCGCCACCACGTCGCCGGTCTGGCAATCGCCATACAGCGCAACCAATTCGCTGTCCCACTGCGCATTCAGGCTGTCGGCCAGCACTTGCTGCGCCAGCGCGCAATCACCGTGTTGTATCAAGGCACGCGCGGCAGTCGCGGCGACCTTGCCGCGCCGCTTGAATTCGGCGGGTATTTTTTTCAGGCACGCGGCCACATCCGCCGCGCTTTGCTGCGCGCGCAGGCTTTCCAGATAGGCTTGCGATCGCAACTGCGATGCGACAGTGACATCTATGGCCGCGCGCTTCTCCAGTTCTTTGACGATGTCCAGCACCTCGTCCCAATGCCCAGCTTGCTGCTGCGCTTTGAGCTCCAGTGACAACGCGCCCAAGTGGCTCTTCACCCCGCTGGCACGCAATTTTTCCAACGCGGCCAGTGCAGCTTGCGGATCGCGCTGATCCAGCATGAATTTGGTGGTCGCCATCAGGCGCATGGTGGCATCGCCCGCATCCTTGCTTTCCGCCATCGCCAGGTATTCGTCGCGTTTGTCGAACTCGCGCAGCTCGTGTGCGGAGCTGGCCGCAAGTATCGGGTGCAAGACCGAGGTATCGCCGGACTCCATGGCGTGCACGGCGGCGCGTTCTGCCGCCGCATAGCGTCCTTCAAAGAAGGCGTTGAGCGCGGCGTTGAGCAAGGCCTGGCTTTTCTCATGGTCGCGTTGCTCGCGAAAACGGCGCACATACGCGGGCAAAGTCACCGCCATCATCGCCAACCGGATCAGGCTGTAGCTCACCAGCAACAGCAGCAGGATCATGCACACGAACAGCGTCAGCGACATGTCGATGCGGTACGGCGGATAGACCAGCAGCACATAAGCCGGGTTGTGCGCGGCAGTCGTGACCGCCACCGCGGCGGCGAACAGCACCAACACCCAAAGCAGATATTTCATCGCGCCACCTTTGCCCGCAGCCCGATGTCTGCTTTGGGTTCGCGGCTGATGCGGTAGTTGCGCACTTGGGTCAGGCTGGCGGTAATGTCCGGCAACTCGATGTTGATATTCGCCGAACCGAGTTTCTTCAGGTTTTCCAGCATGGTCATGCCGCTGCCCGATTGCACGTCGAAATAGGTGCGCAGCCATTCCTGCACCGTGTGTATCTCCTGTTTGAAGGCGACCTCGTCGTGCGACAACAAGTCCATGCGCGCCAACAGCAGGCGCAACTTGAGATTCTCGCGCAGGAAGAATTCCTGGTCCGGCGGCAACAGCGGCAGCTCGATTTTTCCAGTGTTCTGGATGCGCACCAACTGCCTCACTTCCTGCCATATCTCGCGCCACAACTTTTGCCAAACACCCTCGTTGTTGTTCGCGGCAACCGGCGCGGCCGCGCCGGAACTACGCTGCTGATAATTTAAAGGCAACGCATCGGTCGCGGCTATCAGCGTGTCGAGCTGGAAACTCAGCCCCGCCGCGTCCACGTTCGGCAAGGCGCGCAGCTTGTCCATGTCCTGGGCTATCGCCTTGCGCAAGCCGTTCAGCGCGGGCCTGCCCATGCGCTGCAAACGCGCGTCGGCGGTCTGCATCGCGATCAGTGCCGCCTTGACGTTGGCCGACAGTTGCAGCTGCTGGTTGGCGATCAGCAACGACTGCTCGACTTCCGCCAGCGCCGTTTCATCGCGGCTGCTGGACAGGTCGTTATACAAGGCCTCCAGCGCGGCACGCTGGCCCTGGGATTCCGCGTAGCGCGTTTCCAGCAGGGTCAGCTTGGCCGCCAGTTCGCGCGTATCCTCCTGGGTCTTGGCCAGCAACATGCTGTTCGCCTTGTTGCTGCCATCCATCTCCGCGATCTTTTTCGCCAACTGTTCCCGCATCGCATTGATGTCCTGATGCGCAGCCAGCCACTGCCACACGAAGACCGCCACCAGCACAGCGAGGGTGAGCTGGGTAAGCGTGACCCGGGAAAAGACATCCGCCAGGGAATGCCTGACCGGGGCTACGGTTTCAATCTTGGGTTCGTTCATCTTGCTCCTCTCGTGTTCCGCCATGCTATCAAACTCGCCAGCAGACCGTCATCACCCGCCGCCGTCAATACGACCTCTGTCCAGCCCTGGCTGGTGGCCAGTTCGGCGATGCGCGAGTGCGGCACAAACAATGGCGTGGACAGCATTGTAGTGGAGTCCGCCAACATTTCTCGCAAATGCGCCAACGCCTCGCTGCTGGTCACCGTGATGATATCGGGTCGCTCGCGCAACAACCCCTCGATACCCTGCCGCGCTTTACTGCGCTGATAGCAACTGGCGTATTCCACTGTCGCGCCGCGCGCCCTGAGCGTGTCGGCCAGCAACTCGCGCCCGCCGTCGCCGCGAAAAATGATCACGCGCCGACCCGCCATCTGCGCCAGTTCGGGCAAGGCCAGCAGGCCTTCGCTGTCGGACCGCTCCGTGGGCGAGATGACCGATCCGACACCCGCCCTGTGCAGGGCGCGCGCGCTGCTTAGCCCTATGGTCGCCACTTGCGGCGGCAGCACAGCGTGGGCCGCCGCGATGGCCGCCATGCCGTATTGCACCGCATTGGGACTGATGAAGATCGCCAGATCGAACTGCTTGAGACGGGAGATTTGTTCGCCCAACAGTTGTGTGTCGGCGACCGGCGCGATGTCCAGCAGCGGGAACAAGATCGCCACACCACCCGCCCGCTCTATGCCTTGCGCCAAGACGGATGCCTGATCGCGCGGCCGCGTGACCAACACTCTCAATCCCGATAACGGCAAATAATTCATCTGGCGAGACCGGGCAGCGCACCGGCGCGGCGCGTCAAAGATCGCAGAGTTTTAAAGGGCAAGTGCGGCAAGTATCTCGTCGGCACCTTGCGCGCGCAGCGCCGATGCCACCTGATCGCCCAGCGCCTCAGGATGCGCGAGCGAGCCGGTTGCTTGGGCGCGCAACATTTTTTTTCCATCCGGGCTGGCGACGAAACCGCGCATGAACAGCTGTCCGTTTTTCACCTCGGCAAAACCGCCCAGCGGCACTTGGCAGCTGCCCGCCAGCGCGCGACTCATGGCACGTTCCGCGAGCACACTGGCGGCCGTGTCCGGATGATGCAGGGCCTGCAGGCAGGCGATCACGTCACGACGGTCGGCGCGGCATTCGATGCCCAAGGCGCCCTGGCCCACTGCCGGCAGGCTGTCCTCGCTGGAAATGACCGTGCGTATACGCTGCCCCAGACCCAGG
>JABEVF010000007.1 GCA_013043965.1 Gallionella sp.
CGAAACAAAGCGAGCCGATGAAAACAACGAAAAAATGACCTGCGTAGCGTCAATGCTTCACGTTGACTTCACTGCACGGGGAGTTTTGCAAGAGGCTCGTTAGTAATTAGAATTGAACCTCATATCGGCAACTTGCTTACATTGCCTATACAGATAGATAGTATGCGAAATGTAAATTATCGGGGAACAAGCACAATGGAATATCGCAACCAACAACGGGGCGTGACCTTATTGGAATTGGTGGTCGTGATTGTCTTTAAAGAGCAAACTACCGCGCTTGCCCAAAGGAGACCGCAATGAAAATACAAAAAGGCTTCACCCTGATCGAGCTGATGATTGCAGTCGCGGTGGTTGGCATTCTGGCTACCATTGCGTTGCCCGCCTATGGCAACTACGTGTTGCGCGGGAAGCTGGCTGAAGCGCCTACCAATTTAGCGAATTTGCGCGTCCAGTTGGAGCAGTTTTATCAGGATAACCGCAATTACGGTTCTGCGGCATCGGCATGCGGGGTGGATGCGTTGGGGAATGTGGTGGTAATGATGCCAGCCGGGGTCCACTTCTCCTATTCTTGCAATTGGACCGTTGCCTCACCCCCTAACGCCACCACTGGCGGCACCAACCAGTTTTTTACTGTCACCGCCACCGGATTGCCGACCGATAGCACCAAGGGTTTCGCGTTTACCATAGACCAAAGCAACAACAAGGCCACTACCGTGACTGCCGTCGTTCCTCCGGGATGGAGTGGCAGCACAACTTGTTGGGTCACCAAGCCAGGTGGGACATGCTAGCCAGAACAAATCTTCGCGGGGTGACGATGATCGAATTGATGATAGGTCTCGTCATCGTCGGCCTGCTCTTGGTGTTTGCGGTGCCGAGCTACACCGCTTGGCTGAACAATAGCCAGATACGAACGGCGGCGGAATCGATACTTAACGGCATGCAATTGGCGCGCGCCGAAGCGGTGCGCCAAAACACCACCGTACAATTTGCGCTAACTAACTTGCCGATGTCGGACTGGGCGGTTTCCGTGGTCGCTAACTCAGCAGTGGTGCAAACTCGCTCCAGTGCCGAAGGGTCCGCGACGGCGCGCATCAACACCACACTGCCGACAGGCGCGACCGTCGTCACGTTCAACGGTTTGGGCCGTGTTACCGCCAATGTGCCTGCCAGCACATCGCTTACCGAGGCGGATGTCACCTCGACGGCGACCAGTGCTACCCGGTCGTTGAACGTCCGGGTCGGCGGTGTGTCCGGCGGCGGCATGGTGCGAATGTGCGACCCTGCGTTACCTGCGACCAATCCGCAAAGCTGTTCCTCCTGAAGAGGCGACCGTGAGAACAACCCTTCATCATCGACCGCTTGCGCAACGAGGCTCCATGTTGCTGGAGGGGCTCATTGCCATCCTGATTTTCTCCATGGGTATTCTCGCCATCGTCGGTATGCAGGCCGTCGCGATCAAAAACAGCACCGATGCCAAATACCGTGCCGACGCGAGCTACTTCGCCAACCAAATCATCGGCCAGATGTGGGCGGACCGGTTCAACCTGGCTTCTTACGCCAACTACGCTGGCGCGGGGACGACCTGCAGTCCAACAGGTGCTGCCTCTGGTAATGTCAATGTGACGAATTGGCTGACAGCAGTGGCATCGTTACCAAGCGCGCTTGCCAACAAGCAACAGATCGTCATCGGCGCGAATAATCTGGTTACCGTCACCATATGCTGGCAGGCACCTCAGGACAACGCCCCGCACAATTTTGTGGCAACGGCTCAGATCAACTGAGGACAGAGACATGAGTAACACACTTCACTCCAAACCGTGCAACGGCTTCAGCCTAGTGGATATCATGGTCGGCATGGTGGTCGGTCTGCTCGCGATGCTTGCCATCATGCAGTCTTTTTCCGCATTCGAGGGGCAGAAGCGCACCACCACCACCGGCATGGAGGCTCAGGAAAACGGCTTGATGGCACTCCAAGCACTGGAAACGGACATTCGTCAGGCAGGCTATGGTATGACCACGAACGGCGCCCTGGCTTGCACCACGACCAACACCTATAACAGCACCGCGACCCCGGCTACCCAACTTGGCACCACGTTCATTCCAATCCAGATCACGGATGGCCTTGCGGGTAGTAGCGACACGATTACCGCTACCTACAGCACCTCGGCCACCGGTGGCATGCCGGCCCACATTGTGGTCGCGATGCCATCCCCCTCTGCCATCCTTACGGTCAATACCGGCAACGGCTTCAATGTGGGAGATATGCTGCTGCTATCCAGTCCGGGCTCTGGTCTGCCTTGCTCCCGGTTGGTCGCCACGCAGATTCAACCCCAGGCCAACGGCGTGAACCTCGTCCATAATTCGGGGCAATCCAACTACAATCCTCCCGGCGGGAGCAATATTTTCCCGCCCGGCGGCTACGGCACCAACTCCGTGGTATTCAACATGGGCAACATGGTGCAGAACCAATATCAGGTGCTGTGCAGTTCCCTGACAACCACCAATCTCGCCGTTAGCGCAGCCGGAACCTGCACCTCCAGTCCGACCACCTTTGCTAATGCCACGCCGCTTTCCAGTAATATCGTCAGCATCCAGGCCCAGTACGGAATTACCAGCACGATACCTGGCAACCAGCAAGTGAGTTGCTGGACAGATGCCACGGGTAGCGCCTGCAACGGCACCAACTGGGCCGCGCCGCCAGCGGCCGATGTGGCCCGGATCAAGGCGATCCGCGTGGCGGTGGTGGCCCGCAGCAGCCTGTCGGAGCGCCCTCCAACCGCCGGCGGCGTTTGCGCCGCCACGCCCAGTACCGCCGCGCCGAACTATCCGCAATGGAACGGCGGTGTCGGCGGTGCTGTCGCCACAATTGATGTGACAGCCATACCCAACTGGCAATGCTACCGCTACAAGGTATACCAGACCATCATTCCGTTGCGCAACATACTGTGGGCCAACCTATGATGCCGCATCTCGATATTAAGGCCGTTCGCGCACGCGCGCTGCGACGGTACGCCAAACCAGGAAAACAGCGGGGTGTGGTGTTGCTCATCGCACTCATCGCTTTGGTCGCCCTAACGCTGGCCGGCATTGCGCTGGTGCGCTCGGTGGATACCGGCAACGTGATTGCGGGTAATCTAGCCTTCAAACAGGCCGCGCTGCAAGTAAGCGACACGGGGACAGAGGCCGCCTTGACCGCCTTGACCACCATCACCACGACGAGCTTGGACGCGGACATCCCGGGCCAATATTTTGCCACCATCCAGCCCGTGGACACGAACGGCGTTCCCACTACTATCAACTGGACTACCGTCCCGGTCGCCACACCAGTGTCTGGCTACAACGTACAGTATGTGATCGACCGGCTATGCCAAGGGCCCACGCCGGTGACGGATATCCAAGGCAAGTGCTTCGCGGATGCCCCTCTCGGCGGGGGCAGTAAACAGGCAAATGCCCCAGTGACTACTTCCGCCAGTGCCGTTTATTACCGGGTGACGGTGCGCGTAACGGGTCCGCGCAATACCGTCAGCATGGTTCAGACCCAGCTTTCCTATTGAGCACCAGCCGTTATCTGCGTCACGTGTTATCCGATCCACTCGAAAGGTGTAATCCAAATGAAAACAGCTTACAAAATAATTCAGCAAAGTCTGGTTCAAACGATGCTTATTTGTCTGGCTGTCGGTCAGCTTGCCCAAACCGCTCAAGCCGCTTCTGCCGACCTCGCCAATGTACCCATGGCGGTGAAAAACTCGGTCACGCCGAATTTGCTGGTGACTTACGACAATTCCGAATCCATGGATGCCTTCATGAGCGGGGCACTGGTTGCCGGCAGCGACCCCAACACCCGTGGCAACATCGGTCGGGGGGTGATGCGCAATGCGATAACGAATTTCCGCACCGTGTTCAACTGGGGGCTGATGACCTATGGCATGACAGGCGCGCCGGGTTTATATCCGACTTGGGCCTATTATCTGGGTTCCGACACCGGCATGGTTTATACCGATGACTGCGTGGGCTATGTCGCTGGCATCCCGGCAGGCTACCCGCCCACTCCGGGCATTTCCGCTTCCAACGGAAGTCGCCGCTGCCTGGCGAACCCGCAGCCGTTTTTCCCTGGTGGAGCTTTTGTCACCTACGACCAGAGCGGCGACGACGCAAATATTCAGGACGTTCTTTATGCCCCAAGCGGCTACATTACAACCCCATGGGCAGTGACTTCTGGAACGGGTACCGGATACTATTTCTACAGCAACAACAGTTCGACAAATCCGTTTAATCCGAACTTTATGACGGGCCCTGTATACGCGTTCGGTTGGCCCGCCTATTTTAACCCCACGGACGCAGGTTTTTTGCCGTCCAACCCGCCCATCACCCGCCAGTTATACTTGCCACGGGCATGGGGCTACCTTTCCAACATCACCGGTTACGGCACTATCAATGAAGCCGTTCAGGCAGACTCAACTACCCACTACAATAACCTGATTGATTTGTTGATGCCCGAGTCTAACTCCAACTCCCCTGCACCCGGGCATATCCTACTAGAAGTTAAAAACGGCGCGGTGTTTACCCCGCTCAACGGGGTACTGCAGTCGGCCAAAACCTATTTTTCCACTTCGTACCAAAGCCAACCCAGCCCGATTCAGTACTCTTGCCAGCAAAACTTCGTGATGATGGTCACCGATGGCATGCCGACCGCTAAAACCGATGGAACACTTTATTCGGCGGCGGATCGCACTAATACCTGCACTTGGAGTACCACTACCAATTCCTGCACCTCCGGCAGCTTCGGCCTTGCCGCTACCGAGGCGATCGCTGCGGTCACCGCCCTGCGCACCACCACCAACGCTACCAACACCACACCTTACGATGTCCAAACTTATGTCGTCGCCCTAGGCGACACCGTCAATAACGCCAACGCATTGGCGGTGATGAACGCGATGGCGAATGCGGGCGGCACAGGAAAGGCTTTGCTCGCTACCGATGCGGCCAGCTTTCAAAACTCAATTAACTCTATCACCGACAACATCACCGCCAAGGTGGGTGCTTCCGCCGCAATCAGCTTATCGACACCGCAAGTCACCCCGACCGACAATGCTTTCTATGCTTCCAGATACAATTCCGGAACCTGGACTGGGGACTTGGGTGCCTGCCCCATTGATATAAACACAGGTAACAACGCCTGCCCCATTGATCCAGCTACTGGCAAACCTGTGATCAATTCGCTTTCGCTTTGGGCTGCCGGTTCCGCACAAACTCAGTTGGATAAGTTGAGCTACCCAGGTGGAACTTATGTACCGTCCAACGCATCAACTGTTCGGCTGATTGCCACTTCGACTGACACCGCCGGTGTCATCGGAGGAGTTCAGTTCCAGCCGACAACGGCAACGACCGCGACCAAATTAAGCGTCGTCCAACAGACATTGCTCAATACGCCAAGTACGACAGACGGCGCCGCCGTTGTAGCCTACCTGCGCGGAGACCGTAGCGGGGAAGCGGCGGGCACTTACCGGGGGCGTACACATTTGCTCGGCGACATAGTTAATGCCGAATCACTTCCAGTTAGAGCACCTAACAGAGGCTATGCGGATGCCGGTTACCAGGGCAGCACGACTACCTTTAAAGAAGCTAATGCAAGCCGTACGCGCATGCTTTATCAAGGCGCCAATGACGGGATGCTGCATGCCTTTTACGCCGCGACGGGCGCGGAAGCCTGGGCATATATCCCTAATCTGGTCATCAGCAATCTCAACAATTTGAGCAACAAAACAGGGTTCACCCACAAATATCTGGTTGACGGCTCGCCGGTATCGGGCGATGTGGATTTTAAAAACTGTTGCACTGTCGGTAGCGGAAACGATTGGCACACCATCCTGGCCGGGGGGTTAGGCAAGGGAGGGAGGGGATATTACGCGCTGGACGTAACGAATCCCGTTGTGGCCAATGAGGCGGCAGTCGCCGGCAAAGTGCTGTGGGAATTCCCCAATAGCGTCACCAATACCGCCCAAAGAAATGCCGCCAAATTGAACACCGGCTATAGCTTCGGCAAGCCGATCATCGTCAAAACCCAAGCAACCGGTTGGGTGGTATTGGTCACTTCGGGCTATAACAACGGTACGAATGCCGGCGATAGTGGCGGAGACGGATTGGGGCATTTATATGTGTTAAACCCCAAAACCGGTGATTTGCTTAAAGACATTCCCACTCCCGGCTGCACAACAACGCCGACTTCCTCTCCTTGCGGCTTGGCTCAAATCAGTGCCTATGTGGAGAACACCGATGTGGACAACACCACCGATTTCGTCTACGGCGGCGATTTGATGGGCAATGTGTGGCGTTTCGATCTTACCGGCAATAGTGTAAGCGGTTGGAGCGTCGCTAAGTTTGCGGTTCTTAAAGATGCCGGTGGCGTGACCCAACCCATTACCACGACCCCCGAACTCGCCAAGAATATAATTAACGGCATAGCTTATCGTTTTGTTTATGTGGGAACAGGGCAGTACCTGGGAAGTACAGACGTTCCCGGAACAGGGCAGAATTCTCACGCTGTCCAAACCCAGACCATGTACGGCTTGATAGACAGCACCACCAGTTCATTGCCAGACCCCCTGCGTACCACCCTGCAGGCGCAGACACTGACTACGACCCCCGCAAATCCCAATACCTCCCCCCCTACCCCTGCAACTCGCACGGCCTCAAGTAATGCGGTGAACTTCGCCACACAGAACGGATGGTATGTCGACCTTCCCGATACCGGAGAGCGGGCTAACACGGATCCAGTGCTAGGCTCGGGCGCATTGGTTTTTACTACCAATATTCCCAGTCCCACCATTTGTGTGCCTGGCGGTAGCAGCTGGGAATACTTCCTGGATTACAAGACCGGTGGCGTGATACCCAATTCCACGGTGGCGTGGTCTGGGACTAGCTTGGGCAACGTGCTTGCAAGTCGGCCAGTGCTCTTCCAGTTGCCCAATGGTACATTGGAGTCGTCGGTGAATACGTCAGGGGGAGTGGTTATAGTAACTAAAGTCCCTGTTTCCCCTGGAGGAGCCACCGGGAAACGGATTTCATGGCGGGAAATTATTGTGCAATAAATACCCAGTGCGTCAATATATTTAGAAGTGAGGCGAAAAATGAAACTTATTAAATGGATGTTGTGTTCTGCTGCGGTATTACTGTTTGTATCGCAGCCTAGTTGGGCAATTACGGCGACCAATAGCGGGATTAGGAATATGCCGCTAACCACTACTTCGGGGACTATTGACCGGGGCGGTACGATTACCGCCGTCAACCCTGAAAAAGAAACGATTACTGTGGATGGGGTAACCTATTCATTGGCGGCATCCATAAAAATTTATGCTGCGAATGGCTTGGCGGCAAGCCGCCATAATCTTCGGGAAAGTGTGCCGATCCACTTCAGTACAGTCAAAGATACAGTCAGTGGACGAGAAAAAATCATTGAAATATGGATCGCAAACTCTGGCAGCAGACCTCCTCATAAATAGCGCATAGCCTTGCTATCGGTGCGGCTAGCCAGCGTTTGTGGACGGGTGGATCATCACTCACCTGGTAGAGCAGCCCAGCAGGAACAACAAGTCTTCCCCCGGTTCACTGGGGGATTTTTATTGGGGCTTGTGTTTTTTTGCTGCCAGCAAGAACTCCTTGAAGGCCAAGGCGGCACTGGATAGCCGTTTGGTGTCGCGATGGGCGATAAACCAGTGGCGTAGTAGCGGGAAATGTTCGACGTTGAGCATCACCAGGCGTTTGGTCTCCAGTTCCAGTTCTATGGAGTGCAGCGACAGGATGCCCAATCCCAGGCCCGCCTGGACGGCCTGTTTGATGGCTTCGTTGGTTTCCATTTCCATGCTGATGTGCGGATGGATGTGATGTTGCGCAAACACGCGCTCCATCGCGCTGCGCGTTCCCGATCCCTGCTCTCGCGACAAAAAAGTCTGTTCGGCGAGCTGGGTAAACTTGACGTGTTCCAGCTTCGCCAGAGGGTGTGCGGGTGCGGCGATCACCACCAGCGGATTGCCCATGAATTGTTTGGAGCTGATGTCCAGCCCTGCGGGTGGCTGTCCCATGATGGCCAGATCGGTGCTGTTGTCGGCGAGATGTTTGAGCACGGCATCCCGGTTGGCGACTTGCAGGATGACGTTGATGTTGGGGTGTTGCCGACAAAAATCGGCCAGCAGTCGCGGGGTGAAATAGTTGGCGGTGTTAACCACGGAAAGCGTGAGCTTGCCCTGCCCCAGCCCTTTCATCTGATCGAACATGGCTTCTATTTCGGCAATCTGTTGCGCGATGTTACGCGCGTAATGGAACAACTCGTTCCCTGCCGCAGTAAGGAATATCTTCTTGCCCATTTGTTCAAAAAGCGGCAGTCCGACATGCCCTTCCAATTGTTTGATCTGCATCGACACGGCAGGTTGGGATAGATATAGCTCTTCAGCCGCGCGCGAGTAGTTCAGGTGATTGGCCACTTTCTCAAATACCTGGAGTTGACGCAACGTGAAATGCAGCATGGGAGACAGGAAAATACCGACAAAAGAGAAAGTCGTGATTATAGCAAACCATAAGCAAAACTTATGGTTTTGATATAAATAATTGACTATAACTTATATCACTGGCCACCTATAGTGGCGTCCGTAGCAAGACGCGGTTGAAGTAATAAGTAAAAAGATAAATCATTAATTTCGGGAGAGCAGGTAATGGATCAATCAAATCGTTATGCAGATCTGAGCTTGGATGAAGCCGAGCTGATCAAAAACGGTAAGCACATTCTGGTGGCATACCACATGACTCCGGCACAGGGTCACGGTTATTTGGAGACCGCAGCGCACTTCGCGGCCGAATCCTCGACCGGTACCAACGTGGAAGTTTCCACCACCGATGCATTCACCAAGGGCGTGGACGCGCTGGTTTACTTCATTGATGAGGTAAAGGGCGTAATGAAGATCGCTTACCCGTCGGTATTGTTCGATCGCAACATCACCGATGGCCGCGCTATGATCGTGTCTTTCCTGACCTGTGCAATCGGTAACAACCAAGGCATGGGCGACGTGAAATGCGCGCAAATGCAAGACTTCTATGTTCCGCCCGACATGCTCAAGCAATTCGACGGCCCTTCAGTCGACATTTCCGATATGTGGCGTATCTTGGATCGCCCGCTCAAGAACGGTGGTTATATCGCCGGTACGATCATCAAGCCTAAGCTGGGTCTGCGTCCTGAACCATTCGCTAAAGCGGCATTGCAATTCTGGTTGGGCGGCGATTTCATCAAGAACGATGAGCCACAAGGCAATCAAGTGTTCTGCCCGATGAAGAAAGTCATTCCATTGGTTTACGATTCGATGAAACGTGCGATGGATGAAACCGGCCAGGCGAAGATTTTCTCCGCCAATATTACGGCCGATGACCATTATGAAATGCTGGCTCGCGCCGATTTCATTCTGGAAACTTTCGGACCGGACGCAAACAAGGTGGCCTTCCTGGTTGACGGTTTTGTGGGCGGCCCCGGCATGATTACCACGGCTCGTCGTCAATACCCCCAGCAGTATCTGCATTACCACCGCGCCGGCCACGGCATGATCACTTCGCCTTCGGCCGTCCGCGGTTACACCGCGTTCGTGTTGGCCAAAATATCCCGTTTGCAAGGTGCTTCCGGTATCCACGTGGGTACGATGGGTTACGGCAAGATGGAAGGCGGCCATGATGACCGCAACATCGCTTACATGATCGAGCGTGATTCTGCCGATGGTCCTTACTATCACCAAGAATGGTTGGGCATGAAGCCGACCACGCCTATCATTTCCGGCGGCATGAACGCGTTGCGTTTGCCCGGCTTCTTTGAAAACTTGGGCCACGGTAACGTGATCAATACTTCAGGCGGCGGAGCTTATGGCCATATCGATTCTCCGGCCGCAGGCGCGATTTCCTTGCGTCAGGCGTATGAATGCTGGAAAGCGGGTGCCGATCCTATCGCCTTTGCCAAGGAGCACAAGGAGTTCGCCCGCGCGTTCGAATCATTCCCTGGCGACGCGGACAAGTTGTATCCAGGCTGGCGTGAAAAACTGGGCGTACACAAATAAGCTCGAAAACCGTAGTGCAGTGAAAACTCGCCCCCACTTGCTGGGGGCGTTTTTTTCCAGACACAGAAACCGTTTGGACCAAGTGAGTATTTAGAGAGTCAAATAATGACAAACAAAGATCAATACAAAGTAACTAAAGAGCCGTTTTACCAAGCGCAAGGCGATGAAATCGCGCTATATGAAGCTGCATACCGATCCCGTTTGCCGGTGATGGTGAAAGGCCCGACAGGTTGTGGAAAATCACGCTTTGTCGAGTATATGGCCTGGAAACTGAACAAGCCGCTGATCACGGTGGCGTGCAATGAGGATATGACCGCCAGCGATCTGGTCGGGCGCTATTTGCTGGATGCAAACGGCACGCGTTGGTTGGATGGTCCGCTGACGGTTGCCGCGCGCATCGGTGCGATTTGCTACTTGGACGAGATCGTGGAAGCGCGGCAAGACACAACGGTGGTGATCCACCCGCTGACCGATCATCGCCGCACTTTGCCGTTAGACAAGAAGGGTGAACTCCTGGCGGCACACCCCGATTTTCAATTGGTGATTTCCTATAATCCCGGCTATCAAAGCCTGATGAAGGATTTGAAGCAGTCGACCAAGCAGCGTTTTACCGCTTTCGATTTCGATTATCCGGTGGCGGATGTCGAGGCTGATATCTTGAGTAAAGAAACAGGTATGGACAAAGCCATCTCCGCCCAGCTGGTGAAGATCGGCGCGGTGGCACGCAACCTTAAAGGCCACGGTTTGGATGAAGGCATTTCAACGCGCTTGCTGGTTTATGCGGCCACGCTGATCAAAGATGGTGTCGCGCCGCGTGCCGCGTGCCGTATGGCCTTGGTGCGTCCTATCACCGACGATGCGGATATTCGCGACACGCTCGATCATGCCATTGATGCGACGTTCGCATAAGTCTCACTTGCCCGCAAACGGGCAGGTGAATCCTCACGCACTGCTTTAATTGAAAAATATGGAAATCCGGACGATTCCACCCGAACTGGAAAATTATTGGAAAGAACTCGATTGCGGTTTCAAGCAAGTCGAGCAGGTCTTTGCCGGATGTATGCGGGAAGCCCTGGCGGTTCTGTCGCGGCAAGGGGCGGCAGAATATATCGTGAACGCGCGCTTCCTCGGTAAAATGGGGCGCGGGGCGGAGCCGATCCTGGTATTTCTGGAAATCGCCCCGAACACCGCTAAAATACTGGGTGAAGGGGCGATGCCCGCGATCATGGCGTGTATCAAAGTGTTGTGGAAATCGCCTAACGGGAAATCCATCACGCCGTTTTTGCAGAGTCTGCATGCCGTCGCGGAGAGGTTGTGCACAGCGGAGCAGATGCAACTTTATTTGAACCTGGTGTTGAATTTCATGGAACGCACCACCGGTTCGGTACACGGCATCCATAAGACCTTCCCTAGCCCGGGTTTGCCGGATTTCTTGAATCAAGCACCGCGCCTGCTGAGCTCGCTGACTATCCAAGGATTGCGAAACTGGGTGGAATACGGGGTGCGCTATTACAACAACCATCCCGAGCGACAGATTGATTATTTCACGCTGCAATCGGCGGACAGCCGCGCCGTTCTCCAGCGCGAGCGTCATGGTACCTTGCTGGTGGATAACGAGCGCAAGCTGGACTTGTATATGCGCGGTTTGTGGGGTGATCCCGAGCAGTTGATTCCCTACTCTCTGGCGTTTGACGAGTTGCGCAAACCGCAACCTTATTTTGATAAGCTGGGTATCCGCTTGCCGGATGTGTATGAAGACTTCGTCCCACCCATAGCCGTTCGACAAGCTCATGATGCACCACCAACGGTTGCCAGTGTTTCCGGGTTGGATCGATACCGTGCCAGCTTGGCGCATATCGCCGCGCACCGCCGTTGGAGCAAGGCCATCATAGCGGACAATTTCAGTCCGTTCCAACGCATAGCCATCGAGTTGTTTGAAGACTCTCGAGTGGAATATCTGGCGATGCGCGAGTATCCCGGTTTGCGATCGGTCTTTCTCGCGCTGCACCCCGAGCCGGAAGAGAACGCCTGCGATACGGAGCATGAGTCCTGCATACGCCATCGGCTGGCGATGTTGTCGCGGGCGATTCTGGATAAGCAGCATCCCTATCAAAACGCCCACATCGTCGAGTATGTGAACCGTTTTTACGAGTTGCTGCAAGGCGGCGATGCCAGTACCGCCGATATGGCTGACCTGGGAGTTTCATTCATCACCAAGACACGTTTGAGAAGCGATCAGTCAGCCAAGATATATTTCAAAAATACAGAAGTGGATTATCGCGATGACAATCGCCATCTGTGGCAATTCATCGAACAAGGTGATGAGGAAGAAACGTTTGCCGAGCAACGCAACCCGCAATCAGACGAAACATTAAAGGAGTTGCCACCGCGCCTCTACCCGGAATGGGATTACAGCAACAGCACTTATCGCCCGGACTGGGTGAGTGTGTACGAGCGCATCCATCCGCATGGCAACCCGGCCGATCTCGATGCGTTGTTGAACAAGCACAGCGCACTGGCGAAACGTCTTAAGAGGCTGCTCGATCTGCTCAAGCCGCAGAACAAGGTGCGCATACGTTATCAGGAAGAAGGCAGCGAGCTGGATCTGGATGTGGCGTTGCGTTCCCTGATCGACTACAAGAGCGGAGCCGCACCCGACCCGCGCATCAACATGAGCCACCGCAACGATGGGCGCAGTATCGCGGTGATGCTGCTGGTGGACCTGTCCGAATCACTGAATCAGAAAGCGGCAGGATGCGATCAGACTGTTTTGCAACTGAGCCAGGAAGCCCTGTCCCTATTGGCCTGGGCGATAGAGAAACTCGGTGACCCGTTTGCAATCGCGGGCTTTCATTCCAACACCCGCCACGATGTCCGTTACCTCCACATCAAAGGCTATAGCGAGCATTGGGGCGATGAAGTGAAGGGCAGATTGGCCGCGATGGAAGCCGGTTATTCGACGCGCATGGGCGCGGCGATGCGCCATGCGGCGCATTATCTGGAGCGGCAACCCGCCGATAAAAAGCTGCTGCTGGTGCTGACCGATGGTGAACCGGCCGACGTCGACAGCCACGACGAGAGGCTGCTGATCGAAGATGCGCGCATGGCGGTAAAAGAGCTCGATCTACAGGGCATTTTCAGCTATTGCATCAACCTCGATCCCAAGGCGGATGAGTATGTCGCGGATATCTTTGGCAAGCAGTACACCATTATCGACAATGTGGCGCAGTTGCCTGAAAAACTGCCCACGCTTTTCATGTCATTGACGAAGTAAAGAACATGAAGGGTAGCTTCCGCGCAGGCCGATATTCGCATACGCGAATGTTAGGCCGCATCGCGGCGGCCGATGCCAAAAGCTATCCAACTATCCGTTTCATCGGCTAAATAGCTATAGAGGGCGAGCGGTAAAAGCAGTAGAATCGCCGGATTGAAAAAATTTATAACCGAGGAGCAAGCAACATGAGCAAGAGTCTGATTCAATTTATTATCGAGGAACAACGGCATATTCCCAATGCCAGCGGCGAATTCACCGGTCTGTTGAGCGATGTCATTTCCGCTTGCAAGCAGATCGCCCATGATGTGAACAAAGGTGCGCTGATCGGCGTGTTGGGCAGCGCGGGTAGCGAAAACGTGCAGGGCGAAACGCAGAAGAAGCTGGACATCATCACCAACGAGGTGTTCATCAAGTCCACCGAATGGGGCGGCCATCTGGCGGCGATGGCATCCGAAGAAATGGACGACATTTATCCGATTCCGGCCAAATATCCAAAAGGCAAATACCTGATCACGTTCGACCCGCTGGACGGCTCCTCCAACATCGACGTGAATATTTCCGTCGGTACGATTTTCTCGATCCTGCGTTGTCCGGAAGGCGTGACCAATCCGACTGCCGAAGACTTTTTGCAACCCGGCACCGAGCAAGTCTGTGCGGGTTACGCACTGTACGGCCCGAATACGATGATGGTCATCACCACCGGAAACGGCGTGAACGGTTTCACCCTGGATCGTGACGTGGGCGACTTCTTCCTGACCCACCCGGATATGAAGATTCCTGCCGATACACAGGAGTTCGCAATCAATATGTCCAACCGTCGTTACTGGGAAGAGCCAGTGCAGCGTTACGTTGAAGAATGCGTGAAGGGTAAGGACGGCGGTCGTGAAAAGAATTTCAACATGCGCTGGGTCGCTTCGATGGTTGCCGAAGTGCACCGTATTCTGACGCGCGGCGGTATTTTCATGTATCCGTTCGACAACAAAGAAGTCGGCAAGGCAGGCAAGCTGCGTTTACTGTATGAAGCTAACCCGATGTCCTTCATCGTCGAGCAGGCTGGCGGCGTATGTTCCACCGGGCGTGAGCGCATCATGGAATTGAAGCCTAATGGGCTGCATCAACGCGTGCCGGTCATTTTGGGTTCGAAGAACGAAGTGGACCGCGTCGTCGGTTATCACCAGGGTAAGTAACGGTGGATGCGAAGCCGCTGGTAGCCATCATCATGGGCAGTACCAACGACTGGGATATCATGCAACAGTCCGCGCGTGCCTTGCAGGATTTTGGCGTGGCTTACGATGCGCGGGTGATTTCCGCACACCGTTCACCGGACCTGTTGTTAGGCTACATCGAAGCAATGAGCGCGCAAGGTGTGCAATGTTTTATCGCCGGTGCGGGTGGCGCGGCGCATCTGGCCGGAGTGATTGCTGGCAAGACCACCCTGCCGGTGTTGGGTGTGCCGATTCCCTCCAAATATCTCAAGGGTATGGACTCGCTGTTGTCCATCGTGCAGATGCCCAAAGGAATACCGGTAGCGACGTTTGCGATAGGTGAGGCGGGTGCGGCCAATGCCGGGTTGTTCGCGGTGTCCCTGTTGGCGTTGAACGACAAGCAATTGGCACAAAAACTGATTTCTTATCGCAAGAAACAGGCCGAGCAGATCGCCGCTACGACACTGCCGACTTTACAGTAAAACGACTTGAAGATACTGATGGGAAACCAAAAGCGGGGGGTGACCTCGCTTTTGATTTTCCAGTTAGTAAAGGATGATTAAATATGAGTGCTCTACACCAATCCAATTTGACCAGCCTGCCCTTGTTGCATCGGGGCAAGGTGAGAGATCTCTACGAAGTGGATGCGCAACATCTATTGATTGTGCAGACGGATAGATTATCGGCGTTCGACGTGATTTTGGACGACCCGGTTCCCGGTAAAGGCGAAGTGCTCACCGCGGTATCGAATTTTTGGTTCAACAAACTGCAGCATATCATTCCCAATCATCTGAGCGGCATCGCGCCCGAGTCTGTGGTCAAGGGCGCGGCGGAACAAGCACAGGTGAAGGGTCGCGCATTCGTTACCAAAAAACTCAAGCCTTTGCCTATCGAGGCCATTGTGCGTGGCTATCTGGTCGGTTCGGGTTGGAAGGATTATCAAAGGACCGGCGCGGTGTGTGGCATCAAACTGCCGGAAGGGCTGCGCGAGGCGCAAAAGTTGCCGGAGCCTTTGTTCACGCCTTCTACCAAGGCGGCGGTGGGTGATCACGACGAGAATATTTCTTATGCGCAAGCCGTGGAACTGCTGGGCGTAGACATGGCCGCGCAAGTCCGCGATGCGACGCTGTCTTTGTATATAGAGGCGGCCAACTATGCGGCTACGCGTGGCATCATCATCGCCGACACCAAGTTCGAGTTTGGTGTAGATGAAGCCGGGAAGCTGTATTTGATAGACGAGGCGCTGACCCCCGATTCGTCACGCTTTTGGCCTGCCGACCAATATCAGGTTGGCAGCAACCCGCCGAGCTTTGACAAGCAGTTCGTGCGCGACTGGTTGGAATCATCGGGTTGGGACAAGCGAGCTCCCGCCCCGCGCATCCCGCAAGACGTGTTGGAAAAAACCGCAGCAAAATATCACGAAGCACAGCAGCGTCTGATAGGGGCATGAATGCGCCACTCCAGCTAATAGAAGGATTTGCGCGCTTTCGCGGTGATCATTTTTCAACCGAAGATATGCTGTACCGCAACCTGGTCGAACAGGGGCAAACGCCAAAATTCCTGATTGTCGGATGCTGTGATTCACGCGTTGACCCGGCACTGATCTTCGATTGCGCGCCCGGCGATTTGTTCGTCATACGCAACGTGGCGAACCTGGTTCCGCCCGCGGAGGATAGAGTGGGTCATCACGGCACCACCGCCGCATTGGAGTATGGCGTGAGGAATCTGGGCGTGGAGCACATTGTAGTGCTGGGTCATGCTCATTGTGGCGGGATCCATAGTCTGATGGGCAGCCTAGGTTTGAGCAACCCGAATTCCTTCATCGATGACTGGATGAGTTTGGTTGAATCGGCGCGAGCGAGCGTGGTGCTTGATTTTCCCGATGCCACCGAAGAGCAACGGCAGCGTGCCTGCGAGCAGCGTGCCATCTTGGTCTCGTTACAGAATTTACAGACCTTTCCCTGGATTAACCAACGGGTCGAGCAAGGCACGCTGACATTGCATGGGTGGTATTTTGATATTCAACAAGGGCAGCTGCTGGGATATGACGCAACTACCCGGCAATTTGTGAAGTTGTGACTATTTCCCGGTCAATTCTTTATAGCGTGCTTTATCAGCATCGTAGCGCGCATCCAGTGCCGCTTTTTCGTTATTGACGCTGTCTAGGTTTTTAGTCAATTTATCGACTTTAGCTTGGGCGGTTTGTATCTCTTCTATTAAAAATGGCGGTATGGGTTTTCCGGATTTGGTCCGCGTATCCGCTAATTGTTGCAGGTCAGCCAAGTTTTTTTTGGCATCGCCGAGTTGCTTGATGGAAACCTGAACCCTGGCATCAATCTGTTGCACGTTACGTGTTCGCGCCAACTCTATTTCATCGACATTGCTATAGGTGTTCAGCAAAGAGTTGTCATGCAGTTTTTGACCGCGAGCGGAGTCTATCGCGGCTTTGTTTTTTAATTCGGCGCTTTCCTTTGCACGGTGTTCCTCCGGGGTAAGCACGTCCAGTGTGTTCACAACCCTTCCCGATTTATTCAATTCCGAACGGCCTCTGTCCGCGAACTCGGGCGGGATGGTTTCGCCGTAATGGGTCACGCCCTTATCGTCCACCCACTTATACAGTTTTGCCTGCGCGGAAAAGCTCAACAGACTGCCCGCGATGACGGCGAATAATATTTTTGCCTTAATCATATTTGACTCCGTACCGATCACGATAAATGCGCGTGGCGTTTAAATTCTGCACCATTTGTGCTTCGCCCTGCAAATATCCCAGCAAATCATCCAGCGTGGCGATGGCGATAACGGGGATACCGTAATTTTTCTGCACTTCTTGCACGGCTGAAATCTCGCCCAGCCCGCGCTCCATGCGATCCAGAGCGATCACCACACCGCAAGGTTCGGCTCCTGCCGCACGAATGAGCTCGATAGATTCGCGCACCGAGGTGCCCGCGGAGATCACATCATCAATGATTAACACACGGCCGCGCAGTTTTGCACCGACGATGGTGCCGCCCTCGCCGTGGTCTTTGGCCTCTTTGCGATTATAAGAATAGGGGATGTTGCGGCCCTGTTCCGCCAATGCGATCGCGGTTCCGGTGGCTAGGGGGATACCTTTGTATGCCGGCCCGAACAACATGTCAAAAGGCAGCCCGGATGCCAGAATGGTTTGAGCATAGAACTGGGTCAGCTTGTGTAACGACGCGCCGTCATCGAACAATCCGGCGTTGAAGAAATAAGGCGACAGCCGCCCCGCCTTGGTTTGAAATTCACCGAAGCACAGCACTTCTTGTTGCACGGCAAAGCGGATGAAATCGAGTCTGAAATTAAACATGGCGATGAAAATAGAGGGTGGTGACTTCGCCCATTATAATGGTGCGTTGAATTTCACCAAAACTATCATGCGTATTATTTCCGTCAATTTGAATGGTATTCGTTCGGCCGCCGCCAAGGGTTTTTATGAGTGGCTGGCGCAGCAAGATGCCGATGTGGTCTGTTTGCAGGAGCTCAAAGCGCAGGCTGCGGACATGGCCGAGCTGATGCTCGCGCCGTTCGGCTATCACGGCCATTTTCATTATGCGGAGAAAAAAGGTTATAGCGGGGTAGGTATTTATAGCCGGGTGCAGCCCGAGCAGGTGGTGGTCGGGTTGGGTATCGCCGAATTCGATGCCGAGGGCCGATACCTGCGGGCTGATTACGCGGATTATAGCGTGGTCTCGCTGTACCTGCCCTCGGGCTCCAGCGGTGAAGAACGGCAAGCGGTAAAGTTCAAATTCATGGAAGCCTTTATGCCGCACTTGCTTGAGTTGCGGGCGAGTGGGCGCGAGGTGGTGATCTGTGGCGACTGGAATATCGCCCACCGGGAGATCGACCTGAAAAACTGGCGCGGCAACAAAAAGAATTCGGGATTCCTGCCCGAGGAGCGGGCTTGGTTGACCCAGCTATTCGATGAGGTCGGCTGGGTCGACATCTTCAGGCAGATTCATCCAGAGTTGGAGGCTTACACTTGGTGGTCGAATCGCGGCCAGGCCTGGGCTAAGGATGTGGGTTGGCGTATCGATTATCAAATCGCCACACCGGTGATCGCGCGACGTGCACACGCGGCGAGCATTTACAAGACACAACGTTTTTCCGATCACGCTCCGTTGATCGTTGATTACCTGGACTAACCCTGCTGCCAGGGCAACCCGGCTGCCCGCCAACCACCCAACGCGTTGCGGTGTTTGGCGGCATCCACATCGCCCTCGAAACCCTCCAGCACGTTGTAACAGCTCGAGTAGCCAGCCTGGGTGGCGGCGGTGGCGGCAGCGTGTGAGCGACCTCCGCTGCGGCAAATAAACAATACCAAAGCTTCTTTTTCGACTTGCTGGTCCAAGTGTGCCAAGAAGTGTTGATTGGGCTTCATGCCGGGGTAGGTCACCCATTCGATTTCGATCGCATCGGCGATGCGCCCCACCCAATCTTGTTCGGCGCGGGTACGCACATCAACCAGCTTCGCACCCGGTGCGGATTGCAAAATCTGGTAAGCCTCATCGGGATGCAGCGCGCCCTGATATGGCAGGTTCATCTGCTTGGCACGTTGCTGGGCCGTATCCAGTATGGCGGTGATTTTTCCCATGATGCCCTCGCGTAAGGTTTCTTTAATCGTTAAAGCGCAAGTGATATGCTGCGCGGCTGCTTTGTATACTAGCGCAATCAAGATGAAAAATCACAGCCATTCACATCATAATCATGCGGCTAAAGAGGCCTTCGAGCCTACGCATCCTGAGCGTTTTGCCGCCGCGCAGAAAAGCACCTGGGTCAGTATAGCGATCAACCTGCTGCTGACCTTCCTGCAAGTCGTGGGTGGTTTTTTTGCGCACTCGCAAGCTTTGATGGCCGATGGCTTGCATTCTCTGTCCGATCTGCTTTCCGATATCCTGGTGCTGTTCGCGAACCGTCATGGCAATCGCCACGCCGATGCCAACCATCCATATGGGCATGCGCGCGTGGAAACCGCAGCCACGCTGGTTTTGGGCGTTTTCCTAGCGGTGTTGGGGGTGGTGCTGTTGGTCGCGGCGGCGATGCGATTGCAAGATCCTCTGGCCTTGCGATCCGTCAGCCCGATAGGCTTGGCGATTGCAATCACCGCGCTGGTTGCCAAAGAAGGCATGTTTCACTACATGATGGCGGTGGCCAAGCGGGTGCGCTCGCAAATGCTGATCGCCAATGCCTGGCATGCGCGTTCCGATGCCGCCTCATCATTGGTTGTGGTGGTCGGTATCGTCGGCAATCTGATGGGGTATACCTTCCTCGATCTGCTGGCTGCTGCCGTGGTCGGGGTGATGATCGGTCATATGGGCGGGAAGCTAGCCTTTGAGGCCCTGGCCGAATTGATCGATACCGGGCTTGACGCGGAGGAGGTCGAGGCGATACGTCACACCTTGCTCAGCACCCCAGGAGTGCGCAGCCTGCACGATTTGCGTACCCGAAAAATGGCCGATAATGCCTTGGTCGATGCGCACATCATCGTTGATCCCAAGGTGAGTGTTTCGGAAGGGCATTACATCGCTGAAGCCGCGCGACATGCGGTGCTGACGGCGCATCACGTGCTGGACGTGATGGTGCACATCGACCCCGAGGACGACATGCAGGCCAAGCCGAATGCGCACTTGCCGAATCGTTTGGACTTGCTACAACACCTGGCTAAAAAATTAGAAAACCAAGATCTGTTGCAACTGCGGTTGGTGTTCCACTACTTGGACGGCAAGGTGGATGCTGAGATCCATATGACGGCAGACCAAGGGCATGCACAGGCATTGCAATTGCAGTGCGATGAACTGGTCAAGTCGGATGAGATATTTCGTAGCATCTTGGTATTAAAGTGTGCCGCACAACAATAGTGCGCGATACCGGCAATACGCCCCGTTCCAGTGCGAATTTTTTTCTTCGCCGCTCGGCATGCTTATGGCAGAATGGGCGGTTGCTGGATGGGGATATGCTGGCATGGTAACTGCTAAGATGGCAGGGTGATTCCTACAAATTTATTATTTATTTACGGTTTTTTCATTGGGAGAGTGTGATGGCAATGTCGGCTAATGATGTATTGAAGTTGATTAAAGATCGTGACGTTAAATTCGTTGATTTCCGTTTTACCGATACACGCGGTAAAGAGCACCATGTAGGCGTTCCGGCGAAGTATGTGGGCATGGAAAAGTTTGAAGATGGGCACGCGTTTGACGGTTCATCCATTTCGGGCTGGAAAGGCATCCAGGCCTCCGACATGTTGCTGATGCCGCAAGCCGAGACAGCCTTCATCGATCCGTTCATGGACGAAGTTACGCTGGTGATCAGCTGTGACGTGGTCGATCCGACCGATGGCAAGGGCTACGACCGCGATCCGCGCTCGATCGCGAAGCGCGCGGAAGCCTACTTGAAATCAACCGGTATCGGCGACACCGCATATTTTGGTCCCGAGCCAGAATTCTTCATCTTTGACTCGGTGCAGTGGGGCGTGGACATGTCTGGCTGCTTCAGCAAAATCAATTCTGAAGAAGCGGCCTGGTCTACAGGCGAAAAAATAGAAGGCGGCAACACCGGCCATCGTCCGGCCGTGAAGGGCGGATATTTCCCCGTCCCTCCTGTCGATAGCCTGAACGATATCCGAGCCGCGATGTGCCTGGCATTGGAAGACATCGGTATCGAGGTGGAGGTGCATCACCACGAAGTGGCGAATGCCGGCCAGTGCGAAATCGGTACCAAGTTCAACACGTTGGTGCGTCGCGCCGACCAAACTCAGGCGTTGAAGTATGTGGTGTTCAACGTCGCCCACCAATACGGCAAGACCGCGACCTTCATGCCCAAACCTATTGTGGGCGACAACGGTTCCGGCATGCATGTGCACCAATCCCTCTGGAAAGACGGCAAGAACCTATTTGCCGGCAATGGCTATGCGGGTCTGTCTGAAACCGCACTGTATTACATCGGCGGGATCATCAAGCATGCCAAGGCATTGAACGCGATTACCAATCCCGGTACGAACTCTTACAAGCGTCTGGTTCCTCATTATGAAGCCCCGACCAAATTGGCTTACTCCGCGAAGAACCGTTCCGCCTCGATCCGCATTCCCCATGTTCCCAGTGAGAAGGCGCGTCGCATCGAGACCCGTTTTCCCGATCCTTCGGCTAACCCATACTTGTGCTTCTCTGCATTGATGATGGCGGGTCTGGACGGCATACAAAACAAGATCCACCCCGGCGACCCGGCAGATAAAAACCTGTATGACCTGCCGCCGGAAGAAGATGCGAAGATTCCAACCGTATGCACGTCTTTGGACGAAGCGCTGAATGCCTTGGATAAGGATCGCGAGTTCTTGACTCGCGGCGGGGTGTTCTCCAATGACTTCATCGATGCTTATATCGCGCTGAAGATGGAAGAGGTCACGCGTATGCGCATGACGACCCACCCGGTTGAGTTTGATATGTACTACAGCCTGTAAGCGGGGTTTCAGCAGGACAACAAAACGGGGCGCAAGCCCCGTTTTGCATTGATGGCGAACGGGGCGGCAAACTAATTGTCGCAAAGCTGGCCTTCGCCTATACTCGGCATTGTTTTATTAGTGGGAGCTGTGATGAGAATTGCTTATGTGTTTGCGCTGCTATGCGCCGCACCGCTGGCGGCTAATGCGGATCTGTATAAATCGGTCGATGCCGATGGACATGTCACGTACTCGAGTTCGCCGCTCAAAGGCGGCAAAAAGATCTATCTGGAACCTTTACCCACCATGGCTCCGCTGGCCAAAACGCGTTCACCATCGGACTTTCCAAAAGTGGACGGCGAAACACAAAAAGGCCGCGATGTCTCGCGGCGTAAAATTTTGCAGGACGAGTTGGATGCCGAGCAAAAATTGCTGGAAACCGCCAAGCAAAACTTACAAGCTGCCCAAGGGGAAAACAATGGCAATTTTGTGAGCAATGGGAAAGCCATGCATAACGGGGGCCGTGCTCAGGATTACGCCGACGAAGTGAACAGGCTCACTGCCGAAGTGAGTCTGCATCAACAAAATATCGACGCATTGAATACCGAATTGTCGAAATTAAAATAACCCCTATATGCCTGGCATGGTTCATGCTGTATAACTTACATGCCAGACTTCCCTGCCCTTACTCTTGAATATCTCTCGACCGCAGTCATGCTGCTGGACGCAGAGTTGCATATCGTTTACCTCAATCCGGCAGCGGAAAACCTGTTCGAAATCGGCGGCAAAAATCTGCAAGGTTTGACGGTTCAGCAAGTGTTTATCCATACCGAGCAATTGGCGAGTGCGATGCAACAGGCAGTACACAGCCACGCCAGTTATATCGAGCACGACATGACTCTGGGCACACACGCGCACGGCAAGCTGCATCTGCGTTGTGCCGCCACACCCTTGCAGTTGAACGAGCCCGGGCTGATGCTGGAATTCCATTTGATCGACAGAACGCTCAAGCTGGCGCGCGAGGAACAGATGCTCGATCAGACTCAAGCCAACCGTTTGCTGTTGCGCAATCTGGCGCATGAGATCAAAAATCCGCTGGGCGGCATACGCGGCGCGGCGCAACTGTTGGAACAAGAACTGGAAAAGCCCGGGTTGCGCGAATACACGCAAGTCATTATCCAGGAAGCCGATAGATTGCGCGGCCTGATGGAGAAGTTGCTTACCCCGCAAAATGCCGCACATCACAGCGCGCTGAATATCCATGAGGTGCTGGAACGGGTGCGCAGCGTGGTGCTGGCCGAGTTGCCGGAAGGATTGACGATACGGCGGGATTACGACATCAGCCTGCCCGCCTTGATAGGAGACAAAGAACAACTGATACAAGTCATGCTCAATATCGTGCGCAACGCGGCACAGGCGATGCAAGGCAAAGGGCGCATCATTCTGCGTACGCGTATCGCCCGCCAGGTCACGCTCATGCGCCGCCGCCACCGCTTGGCGGTATTGGTGCAAATCATCGACAACGGGCCCGGGATACCCGAGGAATTACGCGACAAGATATTTTACCCGCTGGTGTCCGGTCGTGCGGATGGACATGGCTTGGGGCTGACGCTGGCGCAAGACTTCGTGAGTCAGCATCAAGGCACGATAGAGTTCGACAGCGAACTAGGCCGCACCTGTTTTAGCGTGATGCTTCCCCTACCCTCTTAATTATTTTGATGACTGCCATGAAGACTGTGTGGATTATTGATGATGACCGCTCGATACGCTGGGTGTTAGAGAAGTCGCTCGCCCGCGTCGATATAGCTTTCAAGAGCTTTGCCTCGGCCGACGATGCGCTGCGCGCATTGAACACGGATACACCGCAGGTGGTAGTCAGCGATATCCGTATGCCGGGCAGCTCCGGGCTGGATTTTTTGCAGACATTGCATCAGCGCCACCCGCAAATTCCGGTCATCATCATGACGGCATATTCCGATCTGGAAAGTGCCGTGTCAGCATTTCAGGGTGGCGCGTTCGAATATCTGCCCAAACCCTTCGACATCAATCACGCTGTCGAGCTGATAGGCCGTGCCTTGGAACAGAGCCAGCGCAAAACCAATGAGGTGGAGCCGGAAGAGGTCGAGGCCGATATCCTGGGCCATGCGCCTGCCATGCAGGAAGTGTTCCGCGCCATAGGCCGTTTGTCGCAATCGCATGCCACGGTTCTGATCAACGGTGAGTCCGGCACGGGCAAGGAACTGGTGGCGCGCGCGCTGCATCGCCATAGTTTGCGCGCCGATAAAATGTTCGTCGCCATCAACACGGCGGCGATACCCAAAGATTTGCTGGAGTCGGAGTTGTTCGGCCATGAGCGGGGCGCGTTTACCGGCGCGGCGACTATGAGGCGCGGGCGATTCGAGCAAGCCGAAGGCGGCACCTTGTTCCTCGATGAGATAGGTGACATGCCGGCGGAATTGCAAACCCGCTTGCTGCGGGTGCTATCCGATGGCAACTTTTACCGCGTCGGCGGGCATCAACCCATCAAAGCGAACGTGCGCATCATCACCGCTACGCATCAGGATCTGGAGGAGCGTGTCAAACAGGGATTGTTCCGCGAAGACTTGTTCCACCGCCTGAACGTGATCCGTCTCCGCCTGCCGCCCCTGCGCGAACGCCGCGAAGATATTCCGCTGCTGGCGACCTACTTCCTGCAAAAAAGCGCGCGCGAGTTGGCGGTCGAGCAAAAGCAATTGGGCGCGGCTACGCTGCAACATCTGACCACGCAAGACTTTCCCGGCAACGTGCGGCAATTGGAAAATCTCTGTCACTGGCTGACGGTGATGACGCCGTCGAAGATCGTCGAAGTGGCGGATCTGCCGCCGGAATGGCGGCAGGGTGCGGCTGTGGCAAGTGGCGGCGGCACCGATTGGAGCGCGGCACTCGCACAGCATGCGACGACCGCCTTGCAGTGCGGTGACGAGCGCATCATGGACACCCTGACCCAACAATTTGAACGCACGCTGATCTTGCAAGCCCTGCAACACACCCACGGCAGGCGCATCGAAGCCGCCACTCTGTTGGGTATCGGGCGCAACACCCTGACGCGCAAGATTCAGGAGTTGGGGTTGGACAACCAAGAATCGTAGGGGGTAATGCCTTACGCCCCCGCGCCCAATTCTTTCAGCAGCTTCTCGTGTATCCCGCCGAACCCGCCGTTGCTCATCACCAGTATCTGGTCGCCCGATCTCGCAACGGCTGTGATGGCTGCGATCAGCTCGTCTAGATGGTCTTTCACCACGGCTTTATCACCCATAGCAGCCAGTGCGCCGCGCGCATCCCAGCCGAGATTCCCAGCGTAGCAAAATACCAGATCGGCATCCTTCAGACTGCCGGGCAGCGCGTCTTTCATCACGCCCAGCTTCATGGTGTTGGAGCGCGGCTCCAGCACCGCGAGAATACGCGCCGAGCCTACCTTGCGGCGCAGCCCGGCTGCGGTGGTGGCGATGGCGGTGGGATGATGCGCGAAGTCGTCGTAAACCGTGATACCGTTGACCGTGCCGCGCACTTCCATGCGCCGCTTCACGTTCTTGAACTCGGTGAGCGCCGCCAACCCTTGCGCGATAGGCACGCCGGCATGACGCGCGGCGGCGAGTGCGGCGAGCGCATTCATGCGATTGTGTTCGCCCATCAGCTCCCATTGCAGCGTGCCTTGCGCGACGCCCTTCAAAGTTACACGGTCGTCGTCGGCTATGTTCCAGCCATCGTCGCTGCCGAATTTCTCGACCGGGGTCCAGCAGCCGCGCTGGATGACGCGTTGTAAAGACTCTTCGCGCCCGTTGCACACCACCAGTCCGTTGCCAGGCACGGTACGCACCAGATGATGGAACTGGGTCTCGATGGCGCTCAGGTCGGCAAAAATGTCGGCGTGGTCGAATTCGAGGTTATTGAGGATCGCGGTGCGCGGGTGGTAGTGCACGAACTTGGAACGCTTGTCGAAGAACGCGGTGTCGTATTCGTCCGCCTCGATGACGAAGAACGGCGACTCGGTGATGCGTGCCGAGATGCCGAAATTCTGCGGTACGCCGCCGATCAGAAAGCCGGGATCCAGTCCCGCGTATTCCAATATCCACGCCAGCATCGAGGTGGTCGTGGTCTTGCCGTGAGTGCCCGCTACACCCAGCACCCACTTGTCGCGCAGCAGCGGGCTCCGGCGTGACGCGCCTTGCGGCGCATGAGTCTCCGCCGAAACACGCTGTGGGTACAGAAGGTTTTCCGCCAGCCATTGCGGGCCGGAAACGTAGGGCAGGTTGCGGTTGAGTATCTCTTCCATCAACGGGTTGCCGCGCGTCACCACATTGCCGATGACGAACACGTCGGGTTTCAAGGAGAGCTGCTCGATGCCGAAGCCTTCAATCAATGCTATGCCCTGTGCTTCGAGTTGCGTGCTCATCGGTGGATAGACGTTCGCGTCGCAACCCGTGACGCGATAGCCGGCCTGCTTGGCGATGGCCGCGATGCCGCCCATGAACGTGCCGCAGATACCGAGGATGTGGATGTGTTGCGATTGGCTCATTATTGATTGCACCGCAAGTTGATGGTAGGAGCGCGATGAATTGCGCTCCTACCAACGATGAAAATCGTTACGTTCTAAAAACAAAATACACCGCGCCCATCATGCACAGCGCGGCATACAGATAATCCCATTTCAAGGGTTGATTCATATACAACACCGCGAATGGCACGAACACCAACAGCGTGATGACCTCTTGCAAGATCTTCAATTGCCCGAGACTCATCGCCGTGTAGCCGATGCGATTGGCGGGTACTTGCAACAGATATTCGAACAGCGCGATGCCCCAGCTCACCAATGCCGCCACATACCAGGGCGAGGCGGACATGTTCTTCAAATGCCCATACCAGGCGAAAGTCATGAACAGATTGGACACGGCGAGCATCAGTGCCGTGACCAGCAGCGGGTTGGAGATCAGGTTCATCGGTTATCTATGGAAAATCCGTTCGTCCACGAAAAACACGAAATGCATAAACAGGCAATTCACCGCATAGCAGAAAATTACAAAACATATTGTTCGTGTCGTTCGTGAGTTTCGCGGGCAGTATTGTGTTTAGCGCACGCCCAACAACTCGACATCGAACACCAGCGTCGCATTCGGGGGAATCGCCCTGCCCGCCCCGCGTGCGCCGTAGCCCAGGCTGGAAGGAATGATCAGCGTGCGTTGCCCGCCCACTTTCATGCCCGCGAAGCCTTGATCCCAACCTTTGATGACATGGCCTGCGCCTAATGGAAAATCGAACGGCTGACCCCGATCGCGCGAGCTGTCGAATTTCTCGCCTTTGTGTTCGGGCGCGGCTTCGTCGTACAGCCAGCCGGTGTAATGCACAGAAATATCGTGTCCGGCGATGGCTTCCGCGCCCGTGCCCAGTTTAGTGTCGTTCTTGATGAGTTCGCTCATGCTGCTTTGCTCCATAGTTGGTTGAGTGGTTGCGGCTTTTTCAGAGCACGCGGTGGTTGCGAATACACTGGTCGATAACAAAATGGCCAGCGGTAGGAAAGTAAGGCGGTGGTTCATCGTTAAAACTCCTTAGGATTTTCGTAGGGTGGGCAACTTGACCACCCGTCAGGTATAAGAATTTCCGCTTCCATAAATGTTATGGCATGGCTGGAGAGCGTTACACGATTGTCTTTGAGTTCGCATTGAATATCGCCGCCGCGCTGCGAAATTTGGCGCGCACTAAGAATCGACTTGCCCAGCTTGGCAGACCAGTATGGGGTGAGCGCGCAATGTGCAGAGCCGGTAACCGGGTCTTCGGGGATGCCAAGTTTGGGCGCGAAGAAGCGGCTCACAAAATTGACCTCATTCCCTCGTGCTGTCACACACACGCCACGTAAATTCACCTCAGCCAGCTTGGCAAAATCGGGCTGAATAGCCCGTACAGCTTCTTCGTTGTCGACGACGACAAAGTAATCATCCGCCGCCAAAACCTCGACGGCTTGGACATCTAGTGCAGCGAGCAAGGCCACTGGCGGCACGCAATATTTTGGCGGCATGGCAGGAAAATCCATTACCAACATCGCATCTTGCCGCGTCACATTCAAAACTCCGCTACGCGTCTCAAAAGCAATGCTTGGCTTGGCATAACCCAAAATTTCAAACAGCACATGTGCGGTCGCTAATGTGGCATGACCACAGAGATTTACTTCGGCAACCGGTGTGAACCAGCGTAAATGAAAACCGTGCGCTGTCTTTACAAAAAAAGCAGTTTCGGAAAGGTTGTTCTCTGCGGCAATAGCCTGAAGCAGGTCATCATCAAGCCATACATCGAGCGGACAAACGGCAGCCGGGTTTCCTCCGAATATCCGGGTTGTGAATGCATCGACTTGATATAGCTTGATTCTCATTATTATCTTTAGTAACTCAACACCGGAGCCAGCCACCGCTCGGCTTCTTCTATCATCTAGCCCTAGCGCTTTGCGTAGCTGGCGGCTTGTTTTTTGACCATTTTGCCGCTGGCGAAATATTGCGCTGGTATCAACATGAATTCGAGTACGTCAAATCAGGCAGCACGCCGCTTAGTGGTGCTTGCTGTCGCTGGATGAGTCAGTTCTGTCGAGCGTTGTGCAAACTCGACAATGGCGTGTAGCGCGGCATTCACGGAGGCAGCATCGGGAAAGGTCGCTGCCAATTCGGGTTCTATCAGCACAAGGTTAGAGCCTTCCGTTTTCAAGCGGCTGGCATAACGTCCCCGCTGTGCCTTGGAAAAATCAAAATCATATTCAGGGCGCAATTCATCTGTGGCGGTTTGCTTTTTAGATTTCATAACGTTTCCTTTCATGGTTGGTTGCCAGTCTGGCACTGATGATCCGTATCGTGTCGCCTTGTTCGGTGTGTGAAATTACCAGCAGTTTCCCATCGAGTGCCATGCCATAAGTAATTAGCCTAGCTTCACTTTTTGCATGATCCGGGTCAGGAAATGTCGCAGATAATTCATCTTCAAAAGCTCCTGCTGCTGACTCAAATGAGATGCCGTGTTTCTTCAGATTTGCGGCAGCTTTCTTGTCATCCCATTCAAACTTCATTCGACCACTCCCGACACTTCACAAATACCAACTCGCTTTGGTAGCAGTATCTTTTAATCCGCCATGTTTGGCAATCCAACACGTATCAGTAACTCAACACCGGAGCCAGCCAACGCTCCGCCGTTTCCATATCCCATCCTTTGCGCTTGGCGTAGCTGGCGACCTGTTCTTTGTCGATTTTGCCGCTGGCGAAATACTTCGCTTCCGGGTGCGAAAAGTAGAAGCCGCTGACAGCGGCAGTGGGCAGCATCGCAAAGCTGTCGGTGATGGTGATGCCGGCATTCACTGGCGCTTGCAGCAGCTCGAACAGCGGGCCTTTTTCGCTGTGCTCCGGGCAGGCGGGATAGCCGGGCGCGGGGCGGATGCCGCGATATTTTTCGTTGATTAAATCATCATTGCTCAAGCCTTCATCCGCCGCGTAACCCCAGAATTCGCGGCGCACGCGCAGGTGCAAATGTTCCGCGAAGGCTTCGGCTAACCTGTCGGCCAACGACTTCAACATGATGGCGTTGTAATCGTCGTTTTGCCTTTCAAATTCCGCCACGCGCGCGTCGATGCCGATGCCTGCGGTGACCGCGAATCCGCCGATGTAATCCGCCACGCCGGTTTCTTTGGGCGCGATGTAGTCCGCCAGGCAGTAGTTTGGGATGTCGGCGGGTTTCTTGGTTTGCTGGCGCAGGTTGTGCCAGGTCATCGCCACTTTGCTGCGCGTCTCGTCGGTGTAGATTTCGATGTCGTCGCCCCGCCCTTCACCAACGGCTACGGTGTTCGCGGGGAACAGGCCGAACACCGCATTCGCGGTGAGCCATTTTTCCGCGATGATCTGCTTCAACATCGCTTGCGCATCGGTGAACAGCTTGGTCGCTTCTACGCCCACCACTTCATCCTGCAAGATTTTTGGGTAACGCCCGGCCAGTTCCCATGCCTGAAAGAACGGGGTCCAGTCTATGTAGGCGGCGATCTGGTCCAGCGGATACGCCCCGAATTTTTGCACACCCATCAGATAGGGTTTGGGCGGTGTGTATCGCGTCCAATCGGTTTTTACGCCATGCGCCCTCGCTTCTTCCAGTGTGACGTACACGGCTTTGCTCTTTTTGCTCTCGTGCTGCTCCCGCGCGGCCACGTATTCCGCTTTGATGCCCGCGACGTATTCATCGCGCAGCGTATCGGAAAGCAAGTTGCTGCACACGCCCACCGCGCGCGAGGCATCGGTGACATAGACGGTCGGGCCGCTACGATAATTCGGTTCGATCTTCACTGCCGTGTGCACGCGCGAAGTGGTCGCGCCGCCGATCAGCAGCGGTATCTTGAAGCCCTGCCGCTCCATTTCCTTCGCCACATGCGCCATCTCTTCCAGCGACGGAGTGATCAGGCCGGACAGGCCGATGATGTCGGCGTTGTGCTCGCGCGCCGTATCCAATATCTGCTGGCAGGGCACCATCACGCCCATGTTCACCACCTCGAAGTTGTTGCATTGCAACACCACGGTGACGATATTTTTGCCGATGTCGTGCACGTCGCCCTTGACGGTCGCCATCACGATCTTGCCCTTGGTGCTGGTGTCGCCGGAGCGCAATTTTTCCGCTTCGATGTACGGGATCAGGTGCGCCACCGCCTGCTTCATCACGCGAGCGGATTTCACCACCTGGGGCAAAAACATCTTACCCGCGCCGAACAGGTCGCCGACCACGTTCATGCCGACCATCAGCGGGCCTTCGATCACCTCGACCGGGAACTTGGCCTGCAGGCGCGCTTCTTCGGTGTCTCCGATGATGAAGGTGGTGATGCCGCGTACCAGCGCGTGCGTGAGACGCGCTTGCACCGTGCCATTGCGCCACTCCAGATCCTCGACTTGTTCCTTGCCGCCGCCCTTCACGCTTTCGGCGATCTTGACCAGTTTTTCGCCCGCGTCGGGATGGCGGTTCAGCACCACGTCTTCCACCGCGTCGCGCAGTTCACGCGGGATCTCCTCGTACACGCCGAGCTGCCCGGCGTTGACGATGCCCATGTTCATGCCGGCCTTGATCGCGTGATACAGGAACACGGTGTGGATGGCCTCGCGCACCGGCTCGTTGCCACGGAATGAAAATGACACGTTGGACACGCCGCCGGATATCTTCGCGAACGGCAGGTGCTTGCGTATCCAGACGCAGGCCTCGATGAAGTCCACCGCGTAGTTGTTGTGCTCTTCGATGCCGGTGGCAATCGCAAAAATATTCGGATCGAAGATGATGTCTTCGGGCGGGAAGCCGACCTGATTCACCAGGATGTCGTAGCTGCGTTTGCAGATTTCGGTCTTGCGTTTGAACGTGTCCGCCTGCCCCGTTTCGTCGAACGCCATCACCACCGCCGCGGCGCCATAGCGGCGCACCAGGCGGGCTTGCTGCAAGAATTTTTCTTCGCCTTCTTTGAGCGAAATGGAGTTGACGATGGACTTGCCTTGTACACATTTCAAGCCCGCTTCGATGATGCTCCACTTGGAGGAATCGATCATCAGCGGTACTTTGCAAATGTCCGGTTCGGAGGCGATCAGGTTGAGGAATTTCACCATCGCCGCTTCGCCGTCCAGCATCGCCTCATCCATGTTCACGTCGATGACTTGCGCGCCGGTTTCCACCTGCTGCTTGGCGACTTCCAATGCCTCGTCATACAGGCCTTCCAGAATCAGGCGTTTGAATTTGATCGAGCCGGTGACGTTGGCGCGTTCGCCGACGTTGACGAACAGCGCGTCATCGCCGATGTTGAATGGCTCCAGCCCGGACAAACGGCACTTGTGTTCCAGATCGGGCAGTCGGCGCGGCGGCACATCGCGCAGCGCATCGGCGATGGCCTTGATGTGTGCGGGGGAGGTGCCGCAGCAGCCGCCCGCGATGTTGAGGAAGCCGCTGGTGGCGAATTCCTTGACGACCCTGGAGGTGTATTCGGGTGTCTCGTCGTAGCCGGTTTCCGACAGCGGATTGGGTAGCCCGGCGTTGGGGTGCGCGCTCACATAGCAGCTTGCGACGCGTGACAACTCCTCGATGTAAGGCCGCATCAGGTCGCCGCCCAGCGCGCAATTCAGGCCGATGGACAGCGGACGCGCATGGCTCAGAGAGTTCCAGAACGCCTCGGTGGTTTGACCGGACAGCGTGCGCCCCGATGCATCGGTGATCGTGCCGGAGATCATCACCGGCACGCGCGTCTGATGCTGCTCGAAATGGTTTTCAATCGCGAACAACGCGGCCTTGGCGTTAAGCGTATCGAAGATGGTTTCCACCATCAGGATGTCCGCGCCGCCGTCCAGCAAGCCGCGTATCGCCACGCCGTAACCCTCGACCAAGGCATCGAAACTGATGTTGCGGAAGCCCGGATCGTTTACGTCCGGCGAGATGGACGCGGTCTTGGTGGTCGGGCCCAACACGCCCGCCACGAAGCGCGGTTTGTCGGCTATCTTCGCCTCGAACTCGTCGCACACATCGCGCGCCAATCTCGCCCCGGCGAAATTCAGCTCATAAGCCAGATCGACCATGTCGTAATCATCCAGCGAGGCGGCGGTGGAGTTGAACGTGCAGGTTTCGAGAATATCCGCGCCCGCCTCCAGATACTGGGCGTGTATCTCGCGAATGATGTGCGGCTGGGTCAGCACCAACAGGTCGTTGTTGCCTTTAACGTCTATCCCGTGTTCCGCAAAAGTCCTGCGCTCGCCGTTGTAGTCGCCGTAAAGAACCGTGCCGCGATAGTGTTCTTCGGTCAGTTTGTAGCGCTGAATCATCGTGCCCATCGCGCCATCCAGAATCAGGATGCGCTGCTGCATGAGGCGTTCGATAAGGTGTGGATTTTTGTTCATGATGTTTTAACGGTTTGTGGCTGCGGGCCTTAATAACCTTGGAAGAGAAAATCCAGCGCGGCCGTGATGGCGGCATGATGGTCCGACAAAGAAGCGACCGGCGTTTGCAAAATCTTGGCAGGCACAGCCGCTAATTTTGCAGTCTCCATAAAGCAGGGCAGCCCACCAATCTCAAATGCGGGCGCGAGGCTCTTGGGTAGTGCCACTTTATCGAAGCGATCCACGCGGCGCATTGGCACAACCACGCGACTATCCAACGCGCTCAATAAGTCACTTTGCACTTCCAGCAAGTAGGGAACGTCGGATTTTTTTGTATGGCCTGGATTGGGATAAATATCGAAACGCGCCATCGTCAGAACGTCCGATACTGTTCGAGCGGCAGGCCATCTTTTTCGATGCGCTTGTTATACGCAGCAATAAAATCAGCATTTTCTGCCAGCCATTGCTGCTGCTTCGCCTCGCGTACCACTCGCGCCAAATACTCCTCTACCGTCTGCGACAGATTGATATGCAGCTCTTTGGCTTGACGCAACAAATCCGAGTTGATGCTTAGGTTGGTCGCTTTTTTCGGTGCGTTGGTATCGAAATGAACGGTTGTCATGTTTGCCTCCATTGCAGATGTGCACAGTATATGCGCATGAATGATACGCAGCAATTATCCGTTTTTATCCATGCGCCGGTACTGCACGGCTTCGGCGATGTGCGCAGTCAGAATATTCCCACTGCCAGCAAGATCGGCGATGGTGCGCGCCACTTTGAGCACGCGATGGTAGGCGCGCGCGGAGAGATTCAAACGGGTGATAGCCTGCCGCAACAGCGCCTCGCCTTCTGCATCGGGCGCGCAGTAGCGATCTATTTCGGTGACGGAGAGTTGTGCGTTGGGTTTGTTCTGGCGGACCAGTTGCCGTTGCCGTGCCGCCTCGGTTCGGGCTTGTATGGCCGTACTGGCTTCGCCGTCGGCTTGCTTAAGCAAGTCTTCCTGGGGCACGGCGGGGACTTCGATCTGGATGTCGATGCGGTCCAGCAACGGGCCGGAGATCTTGCCGCGATAGCGCGCGACTTGATCCGGGGTGCAGCGGCACTTGCCGTTGTAGTGTCCGAGATAGCCGCAGGGACAGGGATTCATCGCGGCGACGAGCTGGAACTGTGCCTTGAAATCGGCGCGCCGCGCCGCACGCGAGATGGTGATGCGCCCGCTTTCCAGCGGCTCGCGCAACACTTCCAACACGCCCCTGTCGAACTCCGGCAGCTCGTCCAAAAATAAAACGCCGTGCATCGCGACGGAGATTTCGCCGGGGCGCGGGTTGCTGCCTCTGTGACTTTTCGAAATAGATGCGATCATGTCAACCAGCAATCAAGTAGTTACGTTACAATAACTTGAAATAAATGCGACGATATTCAACCATTAGCTGCGACTTAGGTGTGATTTATGCAAAATAGCTGCGACGAAGTTCAGTCTCCACGACAAATGCGGCGAATTGGCGTGACGCGTCGTAGTGTTTCGGGAATCTACGCCTTTCGGCGCGAGACCGCCGTCCCATTCGAGTCTACGCTTGAGCGAGATTTCATAATCCGTAAGGAATTTTGCCTTTCAGTTTTGGAGGTCATCCCGCAGCCGGTTCAGATTCCATTCGTGGCCAGTAACGGGCAGACGTACACCTACACTCCTGATTTCCTCGTGTACTACCGCCTTGGCAATATGGGCTACGGGGAATATCCAAAGCCTCTTCTTGTCGAGGTGAAGCCTCGAGCAGAATGGAAACAGCACTGGCGCGAGTGGATGCCAAAATGGAAGGCCGCTTACCGCTACGCCAAAGAACAGGGATGGGACTTCCACATCCATGACGAATCTCGTATCCGCGATCAGGTGCTTGAGAATATCCGCTTCCTTGACCGATACAAGCGCACTCAATTCCCAATCGAAGACACCCGGTCCGTGATCGAAAGTGTCAGGCAGATGGGCGGTACAGCATTTCATTACCTCTTGGCCAAGCACTTCATGGGTATTTATAAGGCCGAGGGTGTTGCACACATCTGGCATCTTCTCGCAACACGCCAACTTGATTGCGACATTTCACTTCCTTTGAGCGATTTCACAGAGCTATGGGTGCCCACCTATGAATAACAAAACTGAACACGAAATGGATTTGATGAAAGAATCCTTCGAGCCAGTTCGCAAGCGTGTAGATATTCAGGCAGGCGGACTTGTCCAACATCTTGAATCCATTTATCGCATCACAGAGGTGTTGGACTTCGATTCTATTATCGGCGTGGAAGTGGAAACAGGTCGCAGTGCCCCGCTTCGAATAAATGAACTCCGCCCTGTCGTTGCTGATACCGCTCAGGCAACAGAGGATATTGATGAAATTGCTGATGAAGACTGGAAGATTGCACAGCAACGCTATGCTGCGATCAAGCCGCTTCTCACCATATCGATGATGGGGCGGCATGATGTTGCGCAACGCGCTAAAGAGGTTGGCTCTGATACTGCTACCTTGTACAGATGGTTGCAAAAATATAATGCAATTGGTGTCATCACTGCGCTTATCCCCCAGAAACGCGGCTGGAAGGAAGGCAAGAGCCGAATCCCTGTGTTTGCAGAACAAGTGATCGACGAGGCAATCAAGGATTTCTATCTGACCAATCAGCGCTCAACTCCGCAGAAAACTGTGACTGAAGTTCTTCGCCGCTGCCAGCAGCGCGGTATTGAAGCACCGAGTCCGAGCACCATACGCGCGCGCATTGGTAAGGTGACAGAAAAGCAGCGATTGCGCGGTCGGGGCTTTAAGGAAAAGGCCAAGAACAAATTCCTTCCAGTGCCCGGCAGTTTCCCTAACGCCGATTTTCCGCTGGCGGTTATTCAGATCGATCACACACCCGCCGACATAATTCTCGTGGATGATTACTATCGCAAACCTATCGGACGGCCTTGGATCACTCTGGCGATGGACATTAACAGTCGCATGGTAACGGGCTACTACCTATCGTTTGATCCGCCTTCTGAAACTTCAGTTGCAATGTGTGTGGCTCATTCAGTTCTTCCAAAAGATGAATGGCTGTTGCTGCATAAAGTTGATGCTCAATGGCCGGTATGGGGATTCCCCAAAACCATCCACGTGGACAATGGTGCAGATTTCCGCTCTAACAACTTCCAACAATCATGCCTGATGTATGGCATCAACCTTGAATATCGTCCAGTGAAGCAGCCGCGTTATGGTGGACATATCGAGCGTGTGCTTGGAACACTGCTTCGTGAAATACACGAACTACCTGGCACCACGTTCTCTTCCATCAAAGATAAGGAAGGCTACAACTCTGAAAAAGAAGCTGTGATGACCAAGTCTGAATTTGAGACGTGGCTGGTCACTCTGATCTGCAAGGTTTACCACCAGCGCATGCATAGTGGTATCGGAATGTCACCTCTTCGTAAATGGGAGATTGGCGTTTTCGGGAACACTGAAATTCAGGGTGTAGGTCTTCCTGCACGGCCTGCGGATCGCCTGACCGTCCTTTTGGATTTCCTCCCTTCCTTCCGCCGTACTGTGCAAACCTTTGGCGTAACCATCGATGGCATGACCTATTACGCAGATGTACTTCGTCAGTGGATTAACGCTGAGGATCCGGAAATCAAAGGGAAGAAGCGAGAATTCATTTTCCGGCGCGATCCGCGAGACATCAGCACTGTGTGGTTCTTCGATCCCGACCTCAAGCAGTATTTCAAAGTCGCATTCGCAGATCAGGCTCTGCCATCGATGAGTATCTGGGAATACCAGCAGGCGCGTGATGCACTCAAGCGCGAAGGCAAAAAAAGCGTCAACGAGCATCAGATTCTTCATGCCATCACCGAGCTGCGCAGCCAGGTTGATGAGTCCAAGGAAAGGTCCAAGAAGGCTCGCCGCTCTAACCAGCGGCGCAAAGAGCATGAGAAGAAAATTTCCCCTGTGGCACCCTTGCCACAGCAGCCTGTTCGCAGCCCTGTTACACCGCCGACACTGTATGTCGGGCTGGTTGATGGGGATATCGATTCATTTGGAGATATCGCATGAACACGAACAGCTACGAACACATCCATCCAGACTTTCGGCACATTATGGGCATGAGCGATAGTGAGCGGATTGCATTCATGGATCAGCCGCGCTGGATTAGCAATAAATCTGCGCAACATATCCTAGATACCCTGCAAGGCTTGCTACAGAAGCCGGTTCGTCCCCGCATGCCTAACTTGCTGATTGTAGGGGAATCGAACAATGGGAAGACAACTGTTGTTCAGCGTTTTCGTGAATTGTGCGGACAGGGTTACGTCAACGAAGATGCCGAGCCTGTGAAGCCGGTGATTGTCTCTCAAGCACCACCCAGTGCCGACGAGAAAGGGTTGTATGTTTCCATTCTTGAGTGCTTCTTTACTCCCTATCGGGCAACTGACCCAGCCACGAAGTTAAGGTATCAGGTCATACACCTTCTCCGTATGTGCCATACCAGAATGCTCATCATTGACGAGTTCCATTCCCTGCTCACCGGCACGCCAGTAAAACAGCGTGAGGTAATGAACGCAATCAAGCTGCTGTGCAATGAGCTTGCCATCCCCATCGTGGGCGTAGGCACGCGTGAAGCTGTGCGCGTGCTGCATACCGACCCACAGCATGCCAGCAGGTTTGATGTGATGACACTACCACTATGGGAGCTGAACAAAGACTTCCAGCAATTGCTGGCCGGGTTTGAGAAAGTGTTGCCACTCAAGAAGCCATCGAAGCTGCACACGCCTGAATTGGCCAGTTTGCTGCACACTATTTCCGAAGGTAATACAGGTAATCTTCATCGGCTGTTGATTGAGTGTGCTACCGAGGCGATCAAAAGCGGCAAAGAGCAAATCGACAAACCTATCATTGAGAGTAAAGCATGGTTGCGGCCTACGCGCGGCATCCGGGAACGGATAGCGTGAATTCCCAATGGGTGGTTCGCGTCCCGTTATTGCCAGACGAAATCATTTCGTCATGGCTGGTGCGCGCAGCACTCACCCAGGGATGCGATCCATTA
>JABEVF010000008.1 GCA_013043965.1 Gallionella sp.
CGTGAACCTGATCAACCCGATCGCGATGGAAGAGGGTTTGCGCTTCGCGATTCGCGAAGGCGGTCGTACCGTCGGTGCCGGGGTGGTTGCAAAGATTATTGAATAGGTAAGCGAGTAGCTGGTAGCCAAGCTGGTTTTTCTACTAACTACCAGCTGATTTTGTTTGCAAAGATTATCGAGTAAAGATACAATGCGCGCCCTCGCGTGGCTTGAGCCACGCGTTTTCGTTCTTTAAACCAGCGGCTATGCCGCGTAAATGCAAGAGAAAAATATGCAAAGTCAAAAAATTCGCATACGCCTGAAGGCGTTTGACTATCGCCTGATCGATCAATCGGCTGCGCAAATCGTCGATACGGCAAAGCGTACTGGTGCTGTGGTGAATGGGCCTGTGCCTTTGCCGACCAAGATCGAGCGTTTCGACGTGTTGCGGTCCCCGCATGTGAATAAGACATCTCGCGACCAGTTTGAAATTCGTACTCATTTGCGTCTGATGGACATCGTTGATCCTACCGACAAGACTGTGGATGCGCTGATGAAGCTGGATCTGCCTGCTGGTGTGGATGTGGAAATCAAGTTGCAGTAGTAAAAAAGCTGGTTGCTAGCAGCAGGTGGCAGAAACTAATTGCTACAGGCCGCTAGCTACAAGCTAGGTTTTTTGCAATAACAAATCGGCTAACCAATTGTAGTTAGCCCCTTAACAAGAGGAAATGAAAATGAGCTTAGGACTTGTCGGTCGCAAGATTGGCATGACCCGCGTTTTTACCGAAGACGGTTCGTCGTTGCCGGTAACAGTGCTGGAAGTGTCCAATAATCGTGTCGCGCAGATCAAATCTGTCGATACAGACGGCTATACCGCTGTGCAGTTGGCACATGGTGTCCGCCGTGCCAGTCGTGTCACAAAAGCCGCTGCTGGGCATTACGCTAAGGCGGGTGTTGAGGCAGGTAGCAAACTTAAAGAATTTACCGTATCCCCCGAACAGCTCGCCAGTCTGCAGGCGGGCGCATCCGTGAGCGTCGAGATTTTCCAGGTGGGTCAGTTGGTCGATGTGACCGGCGTGTCTAAAGGTAAGGGTTATGCGGGTACCATCAAACGTCACCACTTTAAGTCTGGTCGCGCATCCCACGGTAACTCAAAATCCCACAACGTTCCGGGTTCTATCGGTATGGCGCAGGATCCGGGTCGAGTGTTTCCCGGCAAGCGCATGACCGGTCATCTGGGTGACGTGCAAAGAACCGTTCAAAATCTACAAGTCGTGCGTGTCGATGTCGTCCGCCAATTGCTGCTGGTTAAGGGCGCCGTTCCCGGTTGCACAAACAGTAGTATCGTCGTGCGTCCCGCAGTGAAGGCAGGTGTGTAATGGAACTTAAAGTTATTAACGATAAGGGTCAGTCGACTGCAAATTTGACGGCTTCCGACGAATTGTTTGGTCGTGAATACAATCAGGACTTGGTTCATCAATTGGTGACTGCCTATATGGCTAATGCCCGTTCTGGCAATAGCAAGCAAAAGGGCCGTAGCGAAATCGCAAAGAGCACCAAGAAGCCTTTTGCGCAAAAAGGTACAGGCCGTGCGCGTGCCGGTATGGCTTCAAGCCCTTTGTGGCGTGGTGGTGGTAAGATTTTCCCGAACACGGGTGAAGAGAACTACACGCAAAAAGTCAATCGCAAAATGTATCGCGCTGGTATTGCGGCGATTCTTTCCAAGTTGGTTAGTGAAAATCGTCTGATGGTGGTGGACAGCCTGACCGTGAATTCTCCTAAGACCAAGCAATTGGCCGAGAAGATCAAGGGGTTGGGCTTGGCTGCGAACCGTTTGCTGATCATTACTGACAATGTCGATGAAAATCTTTATTTGTCTTCGCGTAATTTGCCTAATGTGCTGGTGTTGGAGGCGAATCAGGCTGACCCAGTGAGTTTGGTGCGTTTTCCTAACGTGATCGTTACGCGTAATGCGGTGGCACAAATCGAGGAGATGTTTGCATGAGTACCCAACAATTCAGCCAAGAGCGTTTGATGAAAGTGTTAGTCGCTCCGCAAATCTCCGAGAAGGCGACCTATGTTGCCGAAAAGAATGAGCAAGTTATTTTTCGTGTCGCCACAGACGCGACCAAGCCTGAAATCAAGGCGGCTGTTGAGATGATGTTTAAGGTAAGCGTCAACAGCGTGCAAGTCGCGAATGTGAAAGGCAAGGTTAAGCGCACGGGCCGTTTTGTCGGTCGTCGCAATAACTGGAAGAAGGCCTATGTTTGTCTGGCTGCCGGACAGGAAATCAATTTTGCTGCTAGCGAGCAAGGATAATCATCATGGCACTAATTAAATTAAAACCAACAACTCCGGGGCAGCGTGCCGTATTGCGCGTGGTCAATCCTGAGTTGCACAAAGGCAAGCCGGTCGCGGCATTGCTGGAAAAGCAAACCAAGACTGCTGGCCGTAACAATAACGGTCATATCACGACCCGCCACATGGGCGGTGGTCACAAGCAGCATTATCGTTTGGTCGACTTCAAGCGCAATAAGGATGGTATCCCGGCGACGGTTGAGCGTTTGGAGTATGACCCGAACCGCAGCGCGAACCTAGCATTGTTGTGCTACGCGGATGGTGAGCGTCGTTACATCATCGCGCCTAAGGGTGTGTCCGCTGGTGCGGCGCTGATTAGCGGGTCCGAAGCGCCGATCAAGGCGGGTAACGCTTTGCCGTTGCGCAATATTCCGGTCGGATCGACTATACATTGCATCGAGATGTTGCCTGGCAAGGGCGCGCAATTGGCGCGTTCCGCAGGGACTTCTGTGCAGTTGTTGGCTCGTGAAGGCAGCTACGCGCAATTGCGTTTGCGCTCCGGCGAGATTCGCAAGGTTCATATCGATTGCAAGGCGACGTTGGGCGAAGTGGGTAATTCCGAGCACAGCTTGCGTTCCATCGGTAAGGCTGGTGCGATGCGTTGGCGCGGTGTTCGCCCTACCGTGCGCGGTGTGGTGATGAACCCGGTGGATCACCCGCATGGTGGTGGTGAGGGTAAGACTGCAGCAGGTCGTCATCCGGTCAGTCCGTGGGGTGTTCCGGCCAAGGGTTTCCGTACACGCCGCAACAAGCGCACAAGTGGCATGATCGTGCGTCGTCGCTTTCAGGTTTAAGGGGTAAGAATACATGGCACGTTCCATTAAAAAAGGTCCATTCGTTGACGCGCATCTGCTCAAAAAAATCGAGACAGTGCGTGCAACCAACGACAAGCGTCCAGTGAAGACTTGGTCTCGCCGTTCTACGGTGTTGCCGGAATTCGTTGGTCTGACTATCGCAGTACATAACGGTAAGCTGCATATTCCGGTTTATGTTTCCGAAAACATGGTGGGTCATAAGTTGGGTGAGTTTTCCCTGACGCGTACCTTCAAAGGACATGCTGCCGATAAAAAAGCAGCAGTTAAGAAATAAGGGGGCATGATGACTACTACTATTGCTGTTGCAAAAAACGTGCATGTGTCGGCGCAAAAATGTCGGTTGGTCGCGGATCAAATTCGCGGCTTGCCGATCGCGCAAGCACTTAATATTTTGGCTTTTAGCCCAAAGAAAGGTGCGGGGATCATCAAAAAAGCGTTGGACTCTGCGATTGCAAATGCTGAACACAATGACGGTGCCGACATCGACGAACTGAAGGTAAAGACCATCTATGTCGACAAAGCTGCTTCGCTGAAACGTTTTATTGCCCGAGCCAAAGGCCGAGGCAACAAGATTGAAAAGCAAACTTGCCACATCACCGTTCACGTCGGGAACTAAGGATAAATTATGGGACAGAAAATTCATCCAACCGGTTTTCGGTTGAGCGTTCGTAAGAACTGGGATTCCAAATGGTTCGCCAATAGCCACGATTTTTCCCGGCTGTTGCTTAAAGATATTGAGATTCGCGCGTTCCTGAAAAAGAAACTGGCCTCAGCTGGTGTCTCCAAAGTGATTATCGAGCGTCCCGCCAAAAGTGCGAAAGTGACAATTTACACCGCACGTCCGGGCATGGTGATCGGTAAAAAAGGCGAAGATATCGAATTGTTGCGCGCCGAGTTGCGCAAGCGTATGGGTCTGCAATCCGTTGATTTGGCGATTGAAGAAGTGCGCAAGCCGGAAATTGATGCCCAGTTGATTGCCGATAGCATCACCGCACAACTTGAAAAACGCATCATGTTTCGTCGTGCGATGAAACGCGCGATGCAAAATGCGATGCGTCTCGGTGCGCAAGGTATCAAAATCATGAGCGCGGGCCGTTTGAATGGTATCGAAATCGCCCGCTCCGAGTGGTATCGCGAAGGTCGTGTGCCATTGCACACATTGCGCGCTGATATTGATTACGGCACTTCGGAAGCCAAGACCACCTACGGCATTATCGGTGTGAAGGTTTGGGTGTTCAAAGGCGAAATCGGTCAGGAAGTGGCTGCAACTATGGCTGCTGAACCAGAGAAAAAAGTAAGAAAGTCGGGAGCAAAATATGCTACAGCCAGCTAGAAGAAAATACCGCAAGGAGCAAAAGGGCCGCAACACCGGTTTGGCGACACGTGGCAATCAAGTCAGTTTCGGTGAGTTCGGCCTGAAGGCCGTCGCCCGAGGCCGTTTGACAGCGCGTCAAATCGAGGCGGCGCGCCGTGCAATGACACGCCACATCAAGCGCGGCGGGCGTATCTGGATCCGTATTTTCCCGGACAAACCTATTTCCCAGAAACCTGCCGAAGTCCGTATGGGTAATGGTAAGGGCAATCCCGAGTACTACGTCGCCGAGATTCAACCTGGCAAGATGTTGTACGAAATGGATGGCGTTGATGAAACAATAGCGCGTGAAGCGTTCCGTTTGGCGTCGGCAAAATTGCCATTGGCCACAACATTCGTAGTTAGACAGGTAGGTACATGATATGAAGGCGACGGATATTAAAGCCAAGTCTGCAGCAGAGTTGCAAACCGAGTTGTTGTCCTTGACCAAGGCGCAGTTCGGTCTGCGTATGCAAGTGGCAACACAACAAATGACGAATACCAGTGAGATGCGCAAAGTGCGTCGTACGATTGCACGCATCAAAACGGAATTGACACAGAAGGAAGCCCAGAAATGAGCGAAGCTAAACTTAAGCGTACTTTAAGCGGTACGGTAGTAAGCGACAAGATGGACAAGACCGTTACGGTCTTGGTCGAGCGTAAAGTCAAGCACCCTTTGTTGGGTAAGATCATTCGCGTTTCTAAGAAATACCACGCACATGATGAAGCTAACGAGTTTCACACGGGCGATCTGGTAACCATAGAAGAATGCCGTCCACTGGCTAAAACCAAAAGTTGGCGCGTATCAAAATTGCTGGGCAAGGGCGCTGCGATTTAATTGTAAGTAGTTCTTGCATCTTCCCTGGATTTGCATATAATGCGCGGCTTCGTTTCATCGCTGCTCGCGGCGACCTAACCCAAACGGGTTCCAAAACTGGCCGCCGTAAGCGGAATAAGTTGGAGATTAAATAATGATACAAATGCAAACAGTTTTAGACGTGGCCGATAACACCGGTGCGCGTTCAGTAATGTGCTTCAAAGTTTTGGGCGGCTCCAAGCGTCGCTATGCTTCTGTCGGCGATGTGATCAAGGTCAGTATCAAAGATGCTGCGCCACGCGGTCGTGTTAAAAAGGGCGAGGTATACAACGCGGTTGTTGTGCGTACCGCCAAAGGTGTGCGTCGTAGTGATGGTTCTCTGGTGAAGTTTGATAGCAATGCGGCAGTTTTGTTGAATGCCAAGCTGGAGCCAATTGGTACGCGCATCTTCGGGCCCGTTACGCGTGAGCTGCGTACCGAAAAGTTTATGAAGATCGTTTCGTTGGCACCGGAAGTGCTTTAAGCGACTCCGAATCGGACAAAGGGAAATCATGCGCAAGATTAAGAAAAACGATGACGTTATCGTGATCGCAGGTAAGGACAAGGGTAATCGCGGTAGTGTGCTGCGCGTACTCGGTGAGTATTTGTTGGTTGGTGGTATCAATAAGGTTAAGAAGCACCAAAAGCCGAATCCGGTAAAGGGCCTGACCGGCGGTATCGTTGAAAAAGAAATGCCGATTCATATTTCGAATGTGGCGGTTTTCAATGCGGCCACCAAGAAAGGTGATCGTGTTGGTATTAAAACGTTGGAAGATGGACGCAAGGTGCGCGTGTTCAAATCTAACGGCGAAGTAATTGACGCTTAAGGAAGGGGTATTAGAACATGGCTCGTTTGTATGCGTTTTACAAAGATCAGGTCACCAAAGATTTGATGAAGCAGTTTGGTTATAAGTCTGTAATGGAAGTGCCTCGGATCGAAAAGATCACGCTGAATATGGGCGTGGGTGAGGCGGTTGCGGATAAGAAAGTGATGGATTTTGCTGTTGGCGATATGCAAAAGATCGCCGGGCAAAAGCCGGTTGTGACGCTGTCCAAGAAATCCATCGCAGGCTTTAAGATTCGTGAGGGTTATCCGGTTGGTTGCAAAGTGACATTGCGTAAAGAGCGCATGTATGAATTTTTGGATCGTCTGATCTCTGTTGCGATTCCGCGTATTCGTGACTTCCGTGGTATCTCCGGTAAGTCGTTTGACGGTCGTGGCAATTACAATATGGGTGTGAAAGAACAGATCATTTTCCCTGAAATCGAATATGAAAAGGTTGATGCTTTGCGTGGTATGAATATCACCATCACGACCTCTGCAAAAACGGACGAAGAGGCAAAAGCTCTTTTGTTGGCATTCAAACTTCCATTAAAGAAATGAGAGAAGACTAATGGCAAAGATGGCAGTGATTAATCGTGATTTGAAACGTCGCGATATGGTTGAAAAGTTTGCTGCTAAGCGTGCAGCCTTGTTCGCTATAATTGAGAACAGCAAGTTGAGTGATGAGGAGCGTGCGGAAGCGCGTTTGAAATTACAAGCTTTGCCGCGTAACTCAAGCCCGGTTCGCTTGCGCAACCGTTGTGCATTGACTGGCCGTCCGCGCGGTACTTTCAGGAAGTTTGGTTTGGGTCGTATCAAAATTCGCGAATTTGCAATGCGCGGTGAGATTCCCGGTATCGTTAAGGCAAGTTGGTAGGAGAAATTTATGAGTATGAGTGATCCAATTTCCGACATGTTGACTCGCATTCGCAATGCGCAGATGGCGGAAAAAGCAACAGTGAGCATGCCTTCATCAAAAATGAAAGTGGCGATCGCTGAGGTTTTGAAAGAAGAAGGCTACGTTGATGGTTATAGCGTGGTCCAGGCCGAAGGCGGCAAGGCTAATCTGGAAATCGGGCTTAAGTATTACAGCGGTCGTCCGGTGATTGAAAAGATCCAGCGTATCAGCCGTCCAGGCCTGCGTATTTACAAGGGTTCCAGTGAGATTCCTAAAGTCATGAACGGCTTGGGCATTGCCATTGTTTCCACGTCCAAGGGTTTGATGACCGACCGCAAAGCGCGCGCCAATGGTATTGGTGGTGAGCTGCTCTGCGTAGTCGCGTAGAGAGGTAAGCATGTCTAGAGTTGCCAAAAATCCTGTTGTTGTGCCATCTGGTGTTGAGGTGGTTGTCGCGGCGAGCGAGGTTTCCGTCAAAGGGCCCTTGGGCGCGATCAAACAAGCCCTTACTTCCGACATATCGGTGGTTCGCGAAGGTGATCTGTTGTTGTGCAAAGCGACCAATGCCACCAAGCAAGCCGATGCGATGTCTGGAACGGTTCGCGCCCTGTTGGCCAACATGGTCATGGGTGTGAGTAAAGGTTTTGAGCGTAAATTGACGTTGGTTGGTGTGGGTTATCGTGCTGCTGCTGCCGGTGACACATTGAATCTGACTTTGGGTTTTTCTCATCCGGTTGTCTACAAGATGCCGCCAGGTGTGAAGGTTGAGACGCCGACGCAAACTGAAGTTGTGTTGAAGGGTGCTGACAAGCAGCGTGTTGGTCAGGTTGCTGCTGAGATTCGTGCGTATCGTGAGCCGGAGCCTTATAAAGGCAAGGGCGTTCGCTACAGCGATGAAGTGGTGATTCTGAAAGAAACCAAGAAGAAATAATTGAGGCGGATATGTTGAACAAAAAAGAAGCGCGTCAGCGCAGAGCACGCAAAACCCGTGCACGCATTGCTGAAAAGAAAACCATACGTCTGGCAATCAGCAGAACCAATTTGCATATCTATGCGCAAATCATCTCTGCTTGCGGTGGCAAGGTCTTGGCGAGTGCTTCGAGTGTTGAAGCGGATGTCCGTAAAGATCTGGCTAACGGTGGAAATTCTGCTGCTGCTGTTGTTGTTGGTAAGCGTATCGCTGAAAAAGCAAAAGTTGCGGGCATTTTCCAAGTGGCTTTTGACCGTTCCGGTAATCGTTATCATGGTCGCATCAAAGCGTTGGCTGAAGCCGCGCGCGAACATGGCTTGCAGTTCTAATTGGAGTTGAATAATGGCTAAGCCGCAAGGAAAGAATCAGCAACAGGAAGAACGTGACGACGGCATGATCGAAAAAATGATCTCCGTGAATCGCGTCACCAAAGTTGTTAAGGGTGGTCGTATCATGGGTTTTGCCGCATTGACCGTGGTTGGTGACGGGGATGGCCGCATTGCGATGGGCAAAGGAAAGTCCAAAGAAGTTCCGGTTGCTGTGCAGAAGGCGATGGAAGAAGCGCGCCGCAATCTGGTCAAAGTCAATCTGAAAAATGGCACTTTGCACCACACCGTGGTCGGTAAGCATGGTGCTGCTAAAGTGCTGATGCAACCAGCTTCCGAGGGTACTGGCATTATTGCCGGTGGCGCGATGCGTGCGGTATTTGAAGCGGTGGGCGTAAAAGACGTGTTGGCTAAGTGTATCGGGTCTAGTAACCCTTACAACGTGGTTCGTGCGACGCTCAACGGATTGAGGGCTCTGAATGCGCCATCTGAAATTGCCGCGAAACGCGGCAAGCAACTTGATGAGATCTTGGGGTAAGAAATGACACAAGCCAAAACAATCAAAGTGACCCAGATCAAAAGTCTGATCGGAACTAAGCAGTCACATCGCGATACTATACGCGGTCTGGGCTTGCGTCGTATCAACCACACTGTGCAACTGGAAGATACTCCATGCGTGCGTGGCATGATCAACAAAGTGTTTTACCTGGTTAAGTGTGAGGCGTAACAGATGAATCTCAATAATATTCAACCTGCACAAGGTGCAAAGCACTCCAAACGTCGCGTCGGGCGCGGTATCGGTTCTGGTTTGGGCAAGACCTGCGGTCGCGGCCATAAAGGTCAGAAGTCACGCGCTGGTGGTTTCCATAAGGTGGGTTTCGAAGGCGGCCAGATGCCCTTGCAACGCCGTTTGCCCAAGCGTGGTTTCGTCTCGCTGACGCGTAACGACACCGCCCAAGTGCGTTTGTCCGATCTGCAGAAATTGCCAGTTGATACCATTGATCTGTTGGCCCTCAAGCAAGCCGGTGTGGTTCATGCGAATGCATTGTCTGCAAAAGTGATTCTCTGTGGTGAGATTTCGCGCGCGGTTAAGTTGCAAGGCTTATTGCTGACCAAGGGTGCGCTTGCAGCGATTCAGGCTGCTGGCGGTAGCCTTGCTGAGTAAGGCTGCAACGTGAGTGCTATTGCTAAGGCGGTAAACAAAAGCAAATACGGCGACTTGAGCAAACGTCTTTGGTTTTTGCTGGGCGCGCTGGTGGTGTATCGCATTGGTGCGCACATCCCGGTTCCCGGTATCGACCCGATTGTTCTGGCCGATTTGTTTAAATCGCAGAAAAACGGCATCTTGGGCATGTTCAACATGTTCTCCGGTGGCGCGTTGTCTCGATTTACAATATTCGCATTGGGTATCATGCCTTACATTTCGGCATCGATCATTATGCAACTGGCCGCGATCGCCGTTCCGCATTTGGAGCAGATCAAAAAAGAGGGTGAAGCAGGTCGTCGCAAGATCACCCAGTACACCCGGTATGGGACGCTGGGATTGGCACTGTTCCAGGCCTTCGGTATTTCGGTGGCGCTGCAAGCGCAACCTGGATTGGTGCCGAATCCCGGTTCGATGTTTCAGCTTACCACGGTGATCACTTTGGTCACTGGGACCATGTTTTTGATGTGGTTGGGTGAGCAGATCACGGAGCGAGGTTTAGGTAACGGAATATCCCTGATTATCTTCGCAGGTATTGCTGCGGGTTTGCCTAATGCGATCTTCAGTACTTTGGAGTTGGCCAGGACGGGCGCGTTCTCGATACCTTTGGTGTTGTTGTTGATGGTTGTTGCTTTTGGTGTCACGGCACTGGTGGTGTTTGTTGAGCGTGGTCAACGCAAGATATTGGTCAACTACGCCAAGCGTCAGGTGGGTAATAAGATATACGGTGGACAAAGCTCCCATTTGCCCTTGAAGCTGAATATGGCGGGTGTGATTCCTCCCATCTTTGCATCAAGCATCATTCTGTTCCCCGCCACCATCGCAGGTTGGTTCGGTGCCGGTCACGGGATGAGTTGGTTAAAAGACATCAGCGAAAAATTGTCTCCGGGTCAACCGATTTATGTGTTGGTCTATGCGGGTGCCATTTTGTTCTTTTGTTTCTTCTACACGGCATTGGTGTTTAGTCCGAAAGAAACAGCCGACAACCTGAAGAAGAGCGGGGCCTTTCTGCCCGGTATTCGCCCAGGGGAACAGACCGCGCGCTACGTTGAAAAGATCATGTTACGCTTGACACTGGTGGGTGCGATATACATTGCTTTAGTTTGTTTGTTGCCCGAGTTTCTGGTGGTTAAGTGGAATGTCCCATTCTATTTTGGCGGCACATCGCTGTTGATTCTGGTAGTGGTTACCATGGATTTCATGGCGCAGGTTCAATCTTACTTGATGACTCATCAGTATGAGAATCTGTTGAAAAAGGCTAATTTTAAAGCCGGGATTACACGCTAATGTCTAAAGAAGATGTGATTCAAATGCAGGGTGAGATCGAAGAGGCGTTGCCGAATGCGACTTTTAGGATCAAGTTAGAAAATGGCCACGTGGTATTAGGCCATATCTCAGGCAAGATGCGCATGCACTACATACGCATCTTGCCTGGTGACAAAGTAACGGTTGAGCTGACACCATACGATTTGAGTAGAGCGAGAATCGTGTTCCGTGCCAAATAGTTAAGCGAGTAAGGGGAAAAAAATGAGAGTTCAAGCATCTGTAAAGAAAATCTGCCGCAACTGCAAGATTGTTATTCGTAAGCGTGTGGTTCGTGTGATTTGTATCGAGCCGCGTCATAAGCAACGTCAAGGCTGATTGAGTAAATCTAGCTTTGGGTGTTATAATTTCCGTTTTTCAAATATAGGGTAGCTGCATGGCACGTATTGCAGGGGTGAATATCCCCAACCATCAACACACTGTAATTGCTTTAACCGCAATTTACGGTATCGGACGCACTCGCTCACAGCACATTTGTGTGGCGGCTGGCGTGAAGACCACCACCAAGATGAAAGACTTGACCGACGCAGAAGTTGAAAAACTGCGCGACGAAGTCGCCAAGTTCACCGTTGAAGGTGACTTGCGCCGTGAAACCACCACGAACATCAAGAGATTGATGGACTTGGGTTGCTATCGCGGTCAACGCCATCGTCGCGGTTTGCCATGTCGTGGCCAGCGCACTCGCACCAATGCCCGTACCCGTAAAGGTCCGCGCAAGGCGATCGCCGGTGCTAAAAAGTAATTCGCTATAACGCTTTAGAGGAATAGATATGGCTAAGCCAAGCACGAAAGTGCGCAAAAAAGTTAAAAAGAACGTTGCTGAAGGTATCGCACACGTTCATGCATCTTTTAACAACACCATCGTCACGATCACTGACCGCCAGGGTAATACTTTGGCGTGGTCTACCAGTGGCGCTCAAGGTTTCAAGGGCTCTCGCAAGAGCACGCCTTTCGCGGCCCAGGTTGCGGCTGAAACAGTGGGTAAATCTGCTGTTGAGTGTGGTGTTAAAAATCTTGAGGTGCGCATCAAAGGACCCGGCCCAGGCCGTGAGTCTGCCGTGCGCGCATTGAACGCTGCTGGTTTTAAGATCACCAGCATTTCCGATATCACGCCGGTGCCGCATAACGGCTGCCGTCCGCCTAAAAAGCGTCGTATCTAATTTACTGGGAGTCAATCTTGGCTAGAAATCTTGATCCAAAATGCCGTCAGTGCCGCCGTGAAGGTGAGAAGCTGTTTCTGAAGGGCGAAAAATGTTTTACCGATAAATGTTCGATTGAGCGTCGCGCTTACCCGCCCGGCCAGCATGGTCAAAAGAAGAACAACCGTCTGTCAGAATACGGCACCCAGTTGCGTGAAAAGCAAAAAGTTCGCCGTATCTACGGCGTGCTGGAAAAGCAGTTCCGTTTGACCTACAAACAAGCGGCAACCCAACGCGGTATCACTGGCGAAAGCCTGCTGCAGATCCTCGAGTCCCGTTTGGATAATGTGACTTACCGTATGGGTTTCGGTGCGTCCCGCTCCGAAGCGCGTCAAGTGGTTCGTCACAACTCGCTGTTGGTCAACGGCAAGCGCGTGAACATCCCTTCGTACCAGGTGCGTCCGGGAGATGTGGTTGAAGTGGCTGAAAAGTCCAAGGTTCAATTGCGTATCAAGGCTGCTCTTGCTGCCGCTGAACAACGCGGTTTCCCTGAATGGCTGGAGATGGACACCAAGGCTTTCAAGGGCGTATTCAAAGCAAAGCCCCAGCGTTCCGAATTGCCTGCAACCATCAACGAGCATCTCGTGGTTGAGTTGTATTCCAAGTAATCCACGCGGAGTAGCTTATGCTTAAAAATGAATTTTTGAAGCCGCGCATCATCGATGTGCAAAGAATTTCCGACACCCAGGCTAAAGTGGTGATGGAACCCTTTGAACGCGGTTACGGCCACACCTTGGGCAATGCCCTGCGTCGCATCCTGTTGTCTTCCATGGCGGGTGCCGCACCCACCGAAGTGAAGATGGCGGGTGTGTTGCATGAGTACGCCACGATAGACGGCGTGCAAGAGGATGTGGTCGACCTGTTGTTGAATCTGAAGGGCGTGGTGCTGCGTTTGCACAATACCAAAGAAGTCATCCTAACCTTGAAAAAGGAAGGGCAGGGGGTGGTAACCGCTTCTGACATCAGTGGCAACGCCGATGTTGAGGTTGTCAATCCGGGACACGTTATTGCGCATTTGACCGCAGGCGGAAAACTGGACATGCAGATCAAGGTCGAACAAGGCCGTGGCTATGTGTCAGCGATTTCCCGCCAGGCTCCGAATGAAACTCGCGCGGTGGGTCATATTGCGCTGGATGCTTCGTTCAGCCCGGTGAGCCGCGTGAGTTATGCGGTTGAAAGTGCCCGTGTCGAGCAGCGCACCGACTTAGATAAGCTGGTCATGCACATCGAAACGAATGGGGCTATCGATCCGGAGCAGGCGATTCGCGATGCGGCGCGTATTTTGGTGGATCAATTCTCCGTGTTCGCTGCTCTGGAAGGAACTGAGCCGGTCGTAGAGAAGGTGCAGGCGCCTAAGGTCGATCCGATCTTGTTGCGCCCGGTGGACGATTTGGAGCTGACTCCCCGTTCCTCGAACTGCCTCAAGGCACAAAGTATCCATTACATTGGCGATCTGATTCAGTACACCGAAAACGATCTGTTGCGAACGCCTAATTTGGGTCGCAAATCGCTTAACGAAATCAAGCAGGTTCTTGCGGAGCACAATTTGTCGCTCGGCATGAAGCTGGAAAATTGGCCTGTCGCTGCGGTTTAAGCACTGCGGGCAACTTAAGAAGTAAGAAAGGCACATCATGCGTCACCGTTCAGGTTTAAGAAAACTCAACCGTACCAGCAGCCATCGTTTGGCTATGTTCCGCAACATGACAGTATCTTTGTTGCGTCACGAGCTGATCAAAACCACGTTGCCCAAAGCCAAGGAACTGCGCCGTGTTGCGGAACCTATCCTGACGCTGGGCAAGACTCCTAGTCTGGCTAATCGCCGTCTGGCATTTGCGCGTTTGCGTGATCGTGAAATGGTGACCAAGTTGTTCGACGAGCTGGGCCCGCGTTATGCGACACGCAACGGCGGTTACCTGCGCGTTCTGAAGTTCGGTTTCCGTCAGGGCGACAACGCTCCGATGGCATTGATCGAATTGATGGATAGGCCGGCAGATGCAACAGCAGTCGATGCTGAATAAACTCTAGCTGTTAAGCCGCAGACACTAAGCCGGGTTCTCCCGGCTTTTTGCATTTTCATGTTGCGTAAAACTCTGGTCACATTCGGATGCTTGTGTGAGAATCGCGGCCTTGTCGCATCGTATTCCAACTTTATTCGTGCGGAGATCATCATGGCAAACTGGTACACAGACAATTCATTATCCATAGGCAACACGCCATTGGTGCGCTTGAACCGTATCACCGATGGCGCACCCGCCACCATCCTTGCCAAGATAGAAGGTCGGAATCCGGCGTACTCGGTCAAATGCCGCATCGGTGCGGCGATGATATGGGATGCGGAGCAGCGCGGTCTGTTGGGTGCTGGCAAGCATATCGTCGAACCGACCAGCGGCAACACCGGTATCGCGCTCGCCTTTGTCGCTGCGGCACGCGGCATTCCGCTCACGCTGACCATGCCCGAGACCATGAGTATGGAACGCCGCAAATTGCTGGCTGTGTACGGCGCGAAGTTGGTGCTCACGGAGGGCGCGAAAGGCATGCCTGGCGCGATTGCCAAGGCCGAGGAGATCGCTGCCTCCGATTCCAAGTATGTCTTGCTGCAACAGTTCAATAACCCCGCAAATCCCGCCATCCACGAGAAGACCACCGGTCCGGAAATCTGGAACGATACCGATGGCAAGGTGGATATTTTTGTGTCGGGTGTAGGAACCGGCGGCACGATCACCGGTGTATCGCGCTACATCAAAAACATCAAAGGCAAAGCCATCACCTCGGTCGCGGTAGAGCCATCAGCCAGCCCGGTCATTTCACAGCTGCGCGCAGGCGAACCACTCAAACCTGCGCCGCATAAGATCCAGGGCATAGGGGCGGGTTTCGTCCCGGAGAATCTGGATATGTCTCTGGTGGATGAGATAGAACAAGTGAGTAATGAGGAAGCCGTGTTGTACGCGAGGCGGCTGGCCAGGGAAGAGGGCATCCTGTCTGGCATCTCCTGCGGTGCGGCAGTCGCGGCTGCGGTAAGACTAGCCAAGCGTCCCGAGAACGCCGGCAAGACTATCGTCGTCATCCTGCCCGATTCCGGTGAGCGATATTTGAGTTCGATATTGTTTGACGGCATGTTTGACGAGAAGGGTGTCGCCATTTA
>JABEVF010000075.1 GCA_013043965.1 Gallionella sp.
CTTTGAGATTGGAATTTTCTTTCTCAAGTTCAACAACGCGTTCACGGATGGATTCAAGTTGTGTCTTGAGAAAAGCGTTGTGCTTGTCGAGAACGGCGGCGGAACCGCGCTCGGTAATGAGTCTGTCAATGGATTCGAGCAAGTTCATAAGGATTCCCCTGGCAGCTATTATTAGTCTGACACAACAATATTAGAAATACTGACAAACACTACCTGTAGTGTTTGTCAGTATTTATGTGGATAGCATCAATGACCTTCCGCAATTGGCACTTTGCGGAACCAATGCCAATCCGCGTAAGAAATCATTGCAACAGAAATTACCTGATACCGATTATTTTTCGCGTGTGCTTTCCGTTTTAAGCTGCGCGCGCAGATAATCGGTGATCTCCTGGATCACCAACTGGCCGTCGTGGTTGGTGTCGATGGCATCGAAGTTGTCATACAGCATAGGGATGGTCTTGCTTTCTTCTCGGGACAGTTTTCCGTTCTTGTCTTTATCTGCCGCTTTCAAACGGAGGTTGAATTCTTCGCGGCTTTTGTTCAGCAGCGCGGTAAAGGTTTTGATCTCCCGTTTGCTCAAATAGCCATCGTGGTTCGTGTCGATGAGCTTGAAGGACTCGGCCATCGCGGGCGCCTGGAGTTCGGCTTCGGATTTGGAAATCTTGCCATCGTGGTTACTGTCCACAGCGTTGAACTGTTGATCGAACTGAGCATCCTTGTCCGCTTTGTTCTTGTCAGCCGCATAAGCGGTCTGGGTGAGGCTGGCAGCCAGCAGCAGCCATACGAATTTTTTCATTACGCTTCCTTTCGATGATGGTCGACTAATTTCTGTATGGCTAACACGCGCGCCAAATTTACAGCGGTAGAGATTGTAGCGGAAGAGGTGCAGTTTTTGGCGATTTCGCCCGCGTCCACGGCACGCGCCACAGCGAGCAATTCCAGCAGGTAAGCGGCTTGCGGATACGCATCGTGCTCGTGGCCGGTACGGCCGCGCGCATCCGAGGCGCAGGCTTGCAGGACCTGCGCGAAACGTTCCGGTCTGCGCCAGGCATCGGTGGATTGAAACAGCTTGATGACGGTCTCGGCGCGCAGTTGGGATGCGCGATGGATGTCGCCGTGATAACGCGCGGTCAGATGCGCCAAGTCACGGCAATCGCTGGGCACACGCAGGCGTTGGCAGAGTGACTTGACCAGTTGCACGCCACGCAGTTCGTGGCCGATATGGCGCGGCAAGATGTCTTTGGGCGTGTTGCCTTTGCCCAGATCATGAGTGAGTGCCGCGAAGCGCACGCTGAGCGGGTAATCATGGCGCGCCGCATCGTCCACCACCATCAGGGTATGGATGCCGCAATCGATCTCGGGATGATGCAACGGCGGCTGGGGCACGCCGAACAAGGCCTCCAACTCGGGCATGATCTTTTGTAATGCGCCGCACTCGCGCAAGGTTTGGAAGAAGCGCGAGGGCTGCTGTTCCATCAAGCCGCGCGCCAATTCTTGCCAGACACGCTCGGCGACCAGCGCGTCCACTTCGCCGTTGTCCACCATGTCGCGCATCAGTTGCAGGGTCTCCGGTGCGATCGTGAAACCGAAGCGTGCGGCGAAACGCGCACCGCGCAGGATGCGCACCGGGTCTTCGCTGAACGCGTCGCTGACGTGACGCAACATGCCCGCGCGCAAATCTTCTTGACCGTGATACGGGTCGATCAAGATGCCGTCTGCCGCTTGGGCGATGGCGTTGATGGTGAAGTCGCGCCGCGACAGATCTTGCTCCAGTGTCACATCCGGCGCGGCATAGACCGCGAAGCCCTGATAGCCGGGCGCGGTCTTGCGTTCGGTGCGCGCCAGCGCGTATTCCTCGTGGGTTTGCGGATGCAAGAACACCGGGAAATCTTTGCCTACCGGTAAAAACCCCTGTTCCACCATCGCTGCCGGCGTGCTGCCGACCACTACCCAATCGCGGTCGTGAACTTCCAGTCCCAGTAACGCGTCGCGCACCGCCCCACCCACGCAGTAGATTTGCGGATTGTTTTTCATGGTGCGACAGGCGTGTCCTGAGCCGTGACGAAGCCTGCCCTGATCTCAGTCGAAGGGGGGGCGTCGCCAACGGATGGTACGGCTTGCTGGTTATCAGCCGTTTTCCCGGAGATGATGCCGAGCCGGTCCTTTAAGGAACGCGGCGCGATACCGAATTGTTTGGCGTAGTAAGAGGTGTTGCTCATGACTTTTTTGACGTAATCACGGGTTTCGTCGAACGGGATGCTTTCGGCATAGATCGCCCCTTCGAGTGCCTGCTCGCCGCGCCATTTGCGCGCCCGGTTCGGCCCGGCATTGTAAGCTGCCGAAGCGAGCACAGGACTGTCGTCAGCGGATGACAAGACGTTTTTCATGTAATAGGTGCCAAGCTTTAAATTGGTGTCGAGCTGGCGTATCAAGCTATCGCGATAGCTCTTCAACCCCAGTTTTTTTGCGATCCAGCGCGCGGTGCTGGGCATGACCTGCATCAGTCCCGCCGCACCCGTAATCGATTTCGCGCCGGTCGCGAAGCGGCTCTCCTGGCGCATCAGGCCGTACACCCAGGCTTCATCCAAGTTGTTTTCGCGGATATGCGTTTGCAATACGTCACGATACGGAGCCAGATAGCGCAGGCTGAAGTCGTGTATGTTGACGGTTCTGTCTGCCGCGCCGATCGCTCGGTCGTACATCTCGTTGCGCCGTGCGATTTCGGACGCAGCCAGCAATTCCTGGTCGTTGAAGTTGCGCAACACCCATATCCATTCCTGCAAGGCTTCGGTGCGCAGATCCATGCGGTACAAGGCTATGGTACGTTGCACACCGGGCAAGGCCGAGATGGCAGCTATGTCCTGCGAGCTGGGTTTGAATGCGGCTTGTTCGATACCGGGCGTTTCCGCCAGCTCATCGCCGGCCAGTTGCCCGTAAAAACTGAATTCCGTGCTGAGTGGGGTGAATAGCTTGATGGCTTCGGCGGATTGGCCTTGCGCTTGCAAGGCGCGCGCCTTCCAGTAACGCCAGGCGGCATCGCGGCGCTGCACTTCGTTCATGGCGTTCACGCTGTTCAATACCTCGGCCCAGTCTTTGGCGCGCAGGGCGGCGCGCGCGCGCCAGGCCAGTTGCTGTTCATTGAGCGGCTCGGACAGCGCCTTCTTGTACCATGACAAGGCTCTGGGGTCTTCGACCCGTGCCGCTTCATAACCCAGCCAGCCATAAAAATAGTGCTGCTCGGCGGATGGGAAATACGCGGCGATTTTTTCCCATTTTGCGACAGCCACATCGGGAGACTGTTTGGCCAAGCGTTGCAAGGCAAACATCGCCACGGCACGTTGTCCCGCATTGGCGCTATCCAGCCTGACTTTGTCCAGATAGCGGTCGGCATCGGCTGCGGCATGATTGAGCAGGTTGACGGAAAATTGGTGGGTGCCGGTCAACTTTTCCGCGAGCTGCTTGGCGAGCGAAACATTGCCGGCCTCCAGGGCCAGGCGAAAGCGCTGCCATACATCGGCTTCGGTGAGCGTGCCCGCTTCAAATGCGGCGGAGAACACGGTGGCACAGCTTTCCGGTTGTCCTTTGCCGGTGAGCCATAGTTCGCGCACTTCGCTTAACGGGCTGTCGGCAAGCGCGTGGCGGCGCGCTTGCAGCGCGTAGCAAGTGAGCTCGGCATCCTCCTGTATCAGGCGCGGATACTCGCTATTGAACAACTCCCATTGCCGTTTGTTGCCCAATATTTTTAGCCATTCGCCGCGCAGCTTATCGATCATCGGATTATCTTCGGGACGGGCGAGAAACGCCTTGACGGTGTCCGGTGCGGCAGTCTCCAGCCGCAAGCGCAATTGGTAATAACCCACATAGACTTCCAGCGGTGATTTTTTCAGGCGTTTCGCGTAACTCTCCAGCCTGGCGGCGTTGCCCGCCAGATAGGCAGTGCGTGCGGCCAGAAAATCCGCATCCTGGTCGGCCCATGCGGCGGTGCTACAACATAAAAACAATAATATGAATTTCATTTACGGTTGATCGTCCGTTAACAGATCGAGCTTTCTTGCCAGCCATTTGGTGGTGGTAGCCTGGATCAGGATGGTCATGAGTATCGCGATGAAGGTGATCGCGGCGATGATGTCCGCGCCGGGTGCTTTCATGCCGAGCAGCAGTCCAGCCAATGCGCCGGGTATAACGCCAGTCTCGCGTGTCCAGCACATGAATAGCATTTCTTTGTAGCTCCATTGGGCGCGTCGGTCGGGCAAGGCGCACAGCAACACCGTTGCCGGGCGTGCCACCAGCATGAAGACGGCGACTACCGCGACTCCGGCGAAAAGGTATTGACCCATCAGGGCGAAGTTCACTTGTGTGCCGAGCAGGATGAAAATGAACATGCGCATGATAAGTGCGGTGGTCATGACAAAATCTTCAAGCTGATGGCTTTCCTGTTCGGTTTGCTTGAATCCCAGCGATGACTGATTGCCCAGCATGATGCCGAACACGAACACCGCCATGAAACCGCTGGAACCCATGCCATCCGCGCCCATGTAGGCCGCAATCACGGCCATCAGGCTGACCACGGGCGCGAATTCCGCCAGAAAGCCGAGCTTTTCGTGCGAGATCAACAATGCCGCCAGGTAACCCAGCACCCCGCCGATCACGATACCCAACAATGATTGTTTGAGCAGATCGGCGATGGCGGCACCCGGTGAAAAATCGCCCGCGCCCATCGCCAGCCCCAGCACCGTAAAGGTGAGAATCGCGCCTATCGCATCGTTGAATGCGGATTCGCTCATTACAGTCTGCGCGACACGTTCTTTGATGCGTACCTGTTTGAACACCGGAACCAAAGTGGCCGGATCGGTCGATGCGATCACCGAACCTAACAGCAAGGCAACAATAGGCGACACGCCGAGGAAATAATATGCCGCCGCGCCGGTGATGGCGGCGGTAATCAGGAGGCCCAAGGTGGCGAGAGCGAGTAGGGTGATCCAGACCTCTTTGAGTACTTGCAAGCGTATCGATGCGCCGCCATCAAATAGAATGTAACTGGAACCGAAGATCATGATCAACTGGTTGAGGACCGAATCGGCTTTGATGTTTACCCAGCCCAAAAGGCCGGGGCCGATCAGCATGCCGATGAGCAGAAAGATCACCACGTCCGGTACTTTTGCCAAGCGCGCAAGCAGGCCGGAAAGCGTCCCCAAGGCTAGGATGATGCCGAACATCAGCAGTGCGTGCTTGGCGAGCTCTAAGGATGCGCTGGATTCCATGATGGCGTTACTTTACTTGCCCGCGTTCCAGCGTGATGCCCACCATTTTGCAGTTGCGTATCGCTTGCAGTTTGGCGACGCTGATCTTGACCCACGGCGCGTTGAAATCTTTAATGATGATTTGCGCGATATGTTCCGCCAGTGTCTCCAGTAGCGAAAAATGCCCTTCGCTCAACACCGTTTGGATATGTTCGGTGACTTGCGCGTAATCCAGCGCATCGGCGATATCGTCGCTGATGCAGGCGCGGCTGTTCGGCAGGGCGATGTCTAGGTCGATCTGCAAAGTCTGCGGCACGAGTTTTTCGCGCTCGTATATGCCGATGAGCGTGGTGACCTTGAGTTCGCGTATAAAAATCGTGTCCATAGTGAGTCTCGTTGAGAGTGCCGCGCGGTAATTGTGTGGAGCTTTTCGGATTCAAGTAAAATCGGAACCTTGTCTATTTTAGGGTATTCCCGATGTTGACCATAGCTTTTGTGATTGCAGCGTATCTGTTGGGTTCGATTTCGTTCGCCGTCGTCACCAGCAAAGTCTTCGGTATAGCCGATCCCCGCACTTATGGTTCGGGCAACCCCGGCGCGACCAATGTGTTGCGTAGCGGCAAGAAAGCGGCGGCGGCCTTGACCTTGCTGGGCGATGCGGCGAAAGGCTGGTTGGCGGTGTTTCTGGCGATGCATCTTTTGCCATCGGAAATCCTGCTGACTGTACTGGTCGTCTTGGCCGTGTTCCTCGGGCATGTGTTCCCGATCTTTTTGAAATTCAAAGGCGGCAAAGGCGTGGCGACCGCGCTGGGTGTGCTGCTGGCTTTAAGCGTGTGGATGGGTTTGGCTGTATTGGCGACTTGGTTGCTGGTGGCTTTAGTATCGCGTTATTCATCGTTGGCCGCACTGGTCGCCGCTAATGCTGCGCCAATATTCGCCATGCTGCTTGGATTGCGCCCTGAGCTAGTGCTGGCTACCGCTATCATGTCCATGCTGCTGATCTGGCGACACAAGAGCAATATTCTGAATCTGATGACGGGCAAGGAAAGCAAGATCGGCGGCAAGAAGGCCGATGCTCAGTCGGCGTAATCCAGTTCCTGTAGATTCCAGCGCGCTTTGACGTTGAAGCGATAATGCTTGCTGCCCCGCTGCTTGGTCAGGCGCAATGCACCAGCAAAGGCGATCATCGCGCCGTTGTCGGTACAAAATTCCAGGTCGGGGTAAAACACCCGGCTGCCACGCTTTTCAATATCGTGGCTCAGGCGTTCACGCAACATCTTGTTCGCTCCTACCCCTCCTGCCACCACTAATTGATCTAGTCCGGTATGTGCCAATGCCGCCCGAGCTTTGTGCGCCAGTACGTCGATGATGGCTTCCTGCGCGGCGTAAGCGATGTCGGCGCGAGTCTGCAACTCGTGATTGCTTTGCTTTACCAGCGTCAGCACCGCTGTTTTTAATCCGCTAAAACTAAAGTCGAAGTCGCCGCTACGTAACATGGGACGGGGTAATTTGTATATGTCAGGACGGCCTTGTGCGGCCAGTGCAGCCAAGGCGGGTCCACCCGGATAACCCAGGCCCAGCAGTTTCGCGCTCTTATCAAAAGCTTCACCCGCGGCATCATCCAACGTTTCGCCCAAGAGTTGATATTCGCCTATACCATCAACACGCATCAGTTGGGTGTGCCCGCCCGACACCAAAAGCGCGACGAAGGGAAATCCGGGTGCGGGGTCGGACAGCAACGGGGAAAGCAGATGGCCTTCCAGATGATGGATGCCTATCGTGGGAATATCGAGCGCGTAAGCCAGGGCATTGGCAACGCTCGCACCGACCAATAGCGCGCCGCCCAAACCTGGTCCCTGGGTGTAAGCGATCGCGTCGATTTGTTTGAGCGATACGCCCGCTTCTTGCAATACTTGGCGCACCAATGGGATGACGCGCCGCACATGATCGCGTGAGGCGAGCTCGGGAACGACCCCGCCATATTCACTATGCATCGCGATTTGCGTATGCAGCGCGTGCGCGAGCAAACCCGTGCCCATTTTATAAAGCGCGATGCCGGTTTCATCGCAGGACGATTCAATTCCAAGTGTAATCAATGACATTTATGGCTTTCTGAGAGGTCGCATATTGTAGTGAATATCTTGCCGGAGTACTTGTGAAGAAAATATTTCAGAAAGGTGTTGACGCGGGAATTGATATCCCTATAATGCGCACCTCTTCGCTGCTGCGGCAGCTGCTCTTTAACAGAATAAACGA
>JABEVF010000076.1 GCA_013043965.1 Gallionella sp.
GGTGGTCAGGCATCCGATCAGTGGATATATGGGAAGACGATTGCATCCAGCCTCGAACAAGCCAAGGGGATGCCCGACTCGTTCAAGGACACCGACAGCCTGCCGTCGGCAATTAAAGGCTGGGCGCGTGAGCGCATCGTTGCAACCTGGCTATGGGCTACGCTCATACTTTATCGAGCCAACATGCTGCTGCTGTATTTTTTTGCGCTGATCCCGTTATTTTTTGTGATGATGATGGATGGATTTTGGGTCAACAAAATCAGCACCTACCGCTTTTCCGCGCAGTCACCGATACGGCATCGGTTTGGCGTGATCCTCTCTACCTGGACAGCTATCGGGACTTGTATCTGGGCTGTGCTGCCAGTACCGATTCCATCGGTGGTTGCGCCCTTGGCGATCGTTGCCCTCGGCTTTGCGTCGTGGACGTGGCTGGCCAATTTGCAGAAAAGGATTTAGTGATGCTCGCCTTCACCCACGTGGCCGCTGGCTGCGCATCATCGTTACTGGTCGCCGAATATCTCCATGCCGGTCCGGTGCAAACCATCCTGATTGTGGCTGGCGGCATTATTGGAAGCCATTTGCCCGACATCGACCATCCTAAAAGCGCGTTTGGAAGCCGCGTTCTCCCGCTCTCTGTGCCGATTTCTGCTGTGTTCGGGCATCGTGGTATCACACACAGCCTACTCGCCGTGCTGGGCATGTCCTGGCTGATTTGGTGGTCACTGCATTATGTCCACTGGCAGCAAGGATTCAGCGTGCCGGTGGTGGTGGGGATTGCGACTGGCTACTTGTCGCATCTTGCCGGGGATTTTTTTACCAACTCCGGTGTGCCGCTGCTGTGGCCAAGCAGACGGCGGTTTGTATCGCCATTGAAGTTTTGTACGGGTGATGCGCGCGAGTATGTGTTGGCGTTTGCGCCGTTGGGTCTGATCTGCGAGCTACTGCAGCATTACGCTCGGATTTCCAGCGCGGCACATGGGGTCAAGGGTTGCCTAGTCACGGCCACCGCACTGGAGATGCTGCCGCACGACCCTGAAATCGCCGAGAGTGTGACCACCGCGCTGGGACACATTCGCAGTTTTCTGCTGAAGGCACTAACCCTTGGCAAGCAGGATGGTTCGCTTGCCGCCGAGCTGGATGAGCAAGCCGCAGCACTGTTCCTGCTTTGCGTCATTCAGGGCATGCGGGTGCTGGGGAAGACCGCCCCGCAGGAGCAGGAGCTAACCCAAGTGGTTCAGATGGCCATGCGCACGATCACTCCGTAGAGTTTATGCCTATTCTATAAATTGGCACTATCTATCACCAGCACTTCCAGACTGACACCATCGTAGCGCAACGCGGTGATGTGGGAATAACCGATCAACACAGACGTGATTTACTGGAAATACTGGATGACCGTTACAATAACCTGCGCGCGACGGTAAGGTAACTCTGGCTGCGCAGCAACTCCGAACCGAGTGAGCGCGTTGCCGGACTGAGTGATCAGATTCGTCGGAATACGCAGTTTTTTCACAACTGCTCATTGCGCCAAAGGTTGAAGATGCCGGGAAGATGCTGGCAGCGGGTATTGTGATAGTAACCTGCATGATTTCCATAGTTCCGCTGCTGCTGGAATGGACATTACTTCGCCGATGGTTCTGCTGGACTGATGCGCTTTCAGTATCACAGCGTCAGGCAATAGAGGCTGTACAGTTGCGCCGCTATTACACAATTGCATTTGAGGACGGTTATGCGGCGCGTGTCAAGCCGTACCTTAAACGCATCCTTTTGGTCACCTGCACCGCGATGGCGGGCGGGCATGGTGCTGAATTAAAGATGCCGTTGGCGCGCCGCTGTCCGCACGTGGATGTTTGCCACGTGGTATCCAATGTCCGTGATGCTGTTGATCCTCGCAACGTTGCCATTTGAGCGTATGTTTCGGGCTTAGATGACTTCCTGATTAGTTGCGCATTGATTTAATATACGGTAAATTGCCGTATACGGTTATTCACCGTACTTTAGGAGATTGTTATGTCTGCGGTCGCTAGATTTGATTTGAAAATGGATACGGAAGATAAAGATGTCGTTGCACGTGCCGCCGCCTTGATGGGCATCACCATGGCGGCTTTTGTGCGCACGGCAGCCAAAGAGAAGGCTCAAGAACTGTTAGATCGGGAATCTCGTATCACGATGTCGGCGCATGATTTTCAGGCATTCACGAAGGCTCTTAATGGCGCATTCAAACCCAATGCCGCTTTGCAAAGCGCGATGAACGTCGCGCGCGAGGTCAACCGTGCTTGAAGAGCAGTTACTCGATCCGCATCGCCATGACCGCCAAGCCTTTACCTCTGGTGTAGCCGAACTTGATGAGTATCTTCATCGTTTTGCAATTCAGCAAAGCAAGAAGGGTGTCACCGTGGTGCGGGTGCTGATTGATACGGACAAGTCGGAAACCGTATTGGGTTATTACAGCCTAAGTGCGGCCCAGGTAGATGTCCTTCAGTTGGATGCGCGCGCGCAGCAAAAGTTGCCGCGCTATCCAGTGCCGTGTTTTCGCATGGGACGACTGGCTACGGATATTTCGCATCAAGGAAAAGGCATAGGGCGGATTCTGATTGGCTGCGCGGTTGAACGTTGCTTGGAAGCACGCAAACATGTTGCCGCCTACGCGCTGATAGTTGATGCGAAGGGTGAAAAGTCCAAGGCATTTTATGAACATTACGGATTCACACCGTGTCGCGACACCCCGCTAACGCTATATTTACCACTTGGTAAGTGAACAATCTCGCAGAGCAATTCGTCGCGCTGCCAGTTGTCGATCACCTACTGATCGGAATCATTCTGGCATTCGATTTATTCGCAGCACCACGGCTCGGCATGTGGGCGTACAGCCTGTTCTCGCTGCCCGGCACGATTGCCCATGAGTTGCTACATTGGTTCGTTGCGCGCGTGCTTGGGGCGCAACCATCCTTTCCAAGCATCATCCCCAAGCGCGAGGGTGATTATTGGCGGCTCGGCAGTGTCAACTTCGTGCCCAGCCTGCTAAACCGCATCCCGGTCGCGCTTGCCCCATTTTTGCTGCTGCCGGTGGGCATCTGGTATGCCGTGGTGGTGATGCACCCGTCGACCGGTTGGCGGTACTTCGCGCATGGATGGGTGGCAAGCAGCTTCCTGGCCGGCAGTCTGCCATCGAGGCAGGACTGGGTGGTGGCGATGCCCGCAATCATTGTCGCGCTCGTGTTGGCTTTCGCACTGCGCGGCTGGTGATAAACACGGAAGAGAGGGCACTGAAGCAATGGGTCTATCGCTTGCTGAAATACGCATCCAGTTGCGACCAAAAAATACCCCCGAGCGAGTAACCGCATCAGGGGCAGAACATCTTAACAGGGGGTTAAGACAACACGCTCAGGGAGGAGAAACGTGTGTCGGCTTCCGCCAACTGAACCATGGACCGGGTATGTGGCGAATAGTTCAATGAATTTGTCGGGAATTATTTTCCGCCCCACCTGTTCCAGAGCATACGTTGTATCGCTGCGTTGGCTGCCAGCCGGTCAAACATTTCTGGATTGAACTCGCCGTCGGCCCAATTTAACAATCTCATCCCTTCTTCGGAATGGGGCTTACTCAGAACCGTTTCCAGAAAATTGTAGTAACCAGTCGCACCCCCCACATCCTCTGGCGGACAAGCTCTTTCACCACCTGCGACGTAGGCATCACTATACGGATCGTTTTCGACTATCTCGAATTTTTCAACGGTAATGACATGAGACCAGCTATCACCGAAGTCGTAGAGGTAAACAAAGCAATCTCCCTCAGCCAGTAAGCGATTGAGATAGCTTTTGCGCTCATCACGCGTCTCTATTTCTCCCACCATTTCATCGCGATGAGGATCCGTATAGCAGATTTTGTTGATGGTGAATTCGTGCAAATGCGCATCCGTCCAACCGAATGCGATCTGTATGAAATGGTGCAGCTTACCCAAACTTATCCGACCATCTACAACCAGTCTCCGCCAGATTGCTGGTTGGATTTCAGACGGGTTTAACTGGATGAGTAGGGTGTAGAGGCAGGGCGCTTTGAGCGTGCTCTTGTGTCTATTTGGGGATTTTTCAGTCATACGATGCGCTATCAATTTCGGATGGACTGATTTTACCTTGCCTTTTGTCTTCCAATATTGCGACTTCTGGTACGAGGTCCTCGCAAAGGACACCGAGTGTAGAGCGAAAGGTTACTTGCGCAGCAAATGACTGAGCGCATCAAACAGATTGGCAAACTGAAAGCGATAACCGGCAGCAGATATTTTGCCGGGCAATACCTGTTGTCCTTCGAGCAACAGGCAAGCACGTTCGCCCATCGCCAATTTCAGCAGCGGCGCGGGTGCCACGAATAGTGCGGGGCGATGCAGCACTTTCGCCAAGGTGGCGGTGAATTCCGCATTGGTGGCCGGTTGCGGTGCTGTCATGTTATAGGGTCCGCTTGCTTGGGTGTCGTGCAACAATCTGAGTACACTCCCAACATAATCGTCGATGTGCACCCAGCTCATCCATTGTTTCCCGCCACCCAGACGTGTGCCCAAACCGAGTTTGAAAGGCAGCAACATGTGCCCCAGCAAACCGCCGTTGTTGCTTAACACCAAACCTGTGCGTAACAGGCATACCCGCACCCCAACTTGCTCTGCGCCCTGCGCCGCGTCTTCCCAAGCTTCGCACAACCGCGCGGCAAAATTATTTCCGGCTTTTGAAGCCTCGTCCAACGCAACATCGCTGCGATGGCCGTAATAGCCTACCGCCGAACCGCTTAACAGTACCTTTGGCTTGTGCTCGGCAGAAGCAATATGCCTCACCAGATCCTGCGTGAGCTTGACACGACTCACCCACAAAAGCCGCTTACGTTGATCTGTCCAGCGCGCATCCGCAATCGGCTCACCCGCAAGATTAATGACAGCATCGAAAGTCTGACTCGGATGCCACTCTCCAAAGGAAGCTATCGCGTGAACCCCTGTGCCACATTTATCTGGAACAGATGCGGGTTTACGGCTGAGCACCGTCAGTTCATGCCCTGCCGCCAACAATGCTTTGCAGAGCTGTCGACCAATCAGCCCAGTGCCACCAGTGATAAGAATGTGCATACAACCCGCCGTTAAACAGTTTCAAAAAACCTGTGATGCGGCCAGCCACGAATTGACCCAAGTGCCGGGATTTCGTTGCCCCATGCCTGTGCCAAGCGAAACTTTGCAGGCATTGGGTATGCCGGGATTTGATGGGGGTCAGTCAAATGTCGGCACTTGGGTCAATATTTGATCGGTGCCAACCCCCGGCTTTATAGGTAAATTTGGGGGGTCACAAATGACCGAAAGCCGCGTCGGCTATGGCTTTAAAAATCCCATGGGATTTTTGTGCCGTTTGTTTAAACGTACCCTTGATTGTGTAGCGCCTCACTTTTCCAGTAGCTCATGCATTTTTGGTGAGGTGGGTGGATATTGCGAACTGAGATATTTCCTGCTGGCTGGGGTGATATCAGTGTAACGACGATAGGCAGGTACTAAACTTGGCTTGAAAGTCGATAACAGAATGCATCCCTTTCCCGCATTGATTTCATCTACTGGTGCAGAGTGGTTTAGTTCGATTGAAGGTTTCATGATGCCCCCTCTGAACAACTTGAAAAAAATAAATTGTGCACATCTCAACGGATAATAAGCCTACTCTTCAATTAAAACGAAGTCAATTTGCTGCAGACGAATGGGCTATATATTTTGGTGAAGGCTGATACAAGAACATTCTCGACCGTCCGCTAATGGCATTGTTGCTGGCCACGACCGGCAGCTTTCTTGCTGGCTAATCTACACTTCGACCGGCAACAAACGAGACATACCCGTCCTTGGTTTCTCCGCAAAACGGTCAGTCAGTGACCACGAAAAGGTAAGAGCACGACCGTAATACTTGGAAGTTGCTTCTCACTTTTTGACTTGGATACATTGACCTATGCCGACATATAAAAACGGAAGAGTTAACCGACACAATCGGCCATAAAAAACGCCCTGAATCGGGCGTGTTTTTAAATGTCCAGTAAACCAGCGTTTGGTGGACACGCAATATTTTAAGTTTTTGACATCTGTTGATTTACAAGCACCAAACAAATTTCGCCGGTTTTGGCTTAGAACCCCACCCTTCCGCCAGTAAAAGCGGCCCAGCAACCAATAATTAGAGGAGTAGTCGCAAGCATTGATAAGAAAATCATCAACAACTTGCCCATTGCATCACCGGACCTGTTATTTGAATAGGTATTACTGATACTTTTATCGCTCATTTTTGATCTCCTTGGAAGAAAAAAATCGTTATCCCAACGATCAGGGTGCCTACCAAGCTGAAAGATTTAGTTCCATAACTGCCTAAATTCTGAACTTATCTAACTGGTAGGGTTTGCCAGCAAATAAAACCATGAAACAGACTACGATCAATGACAACATGACAAAAATAAATGGAAAATGCATCATAAAATTCACTGTAGCACCTCCCAAATAGTTAAGGACAGCCAAAAAACACGCTAAACAAGAAGGAGAAACGTGTCAGGGCGGACGTTGTCAAATTAGGTTAATTAACCATGATTGTCAAGTGGTTATATAGCCACAATTATTTAGGTGGTGCTATGGGATGTTCTCGTCGAAGCAAGAGATTTATTCCATCGACGAGTGTTTCCTGGACTTGGATGGCTTTGTTCCGCAGTCTTTGGAGCGCTACGGCCAAACAATTCGTCAAACCGTCAAACAGCATGTCGGCATACCGGTCTGCGTGGGCGTCGCTGCTACCAAGACCCTGGCCAATCACTGTGCCAAGAAAGGCTACGCCGGAAGCAATGGCGTGTGCGATTTTGGATGGCTAACCGACAGTGAACGGACAGAATTGTTTGCACGTATCCCGGTGGGCGACGTGTGGGGTGTAGGCAAACGCATCACCGAGAAGCTGGAGGGGTCCGGCCTCAACACCGTGGGAAAACTGCGCTGCGCCAATCCTGAGCGCATTCGCCAGCGGTTTTCTGTCGTGCTGGAACGCGATGGGGCAGGGCACGCTGACTATCGCCGCATCCGGCATTGAGAAACGATGGGCGATGCGCAGGGAAAATAAGTCGCCCAGCTATACGACGGAGTGGGGTGAGTTGCCGGAGGCTTGGTAGGTGAAATTCACGATGCTTTCCGGCCCGGTGCTGCTTTAGGAATATACCCAGATAACCGGTAGCTCATGCCCTCGATTTTCTTGCTGCCCACAAACCTGATTGAATGGCACGACATCACCTCGCCTTTTGCAGAAAGCTCTGCCAGCTCAAGGTGTGCTGTAGCAAGTGAGATACCGGCAGCGCTAGCGATGTCCGTGTCTAGTTTCTCACCATGCGTTTTCAGGTATTGCAGGATTTTGTTCATTCCAATCTCCTTCTCCCAAGGATTAATGGCGTTGTAAAATCTATTCTAGCTCACCGCTTTGGTTTCGATTGCCTTGAATAAATCCCGTATCAAAAACGCTTTCGCATTCGACCATCAGCGACTGGGCAATACTCGACTGATAATTTGGGTTCAGTGATTCCATCATTTCGTGAACGGTATAAAGCCCCGCTTCTCGTGTCAGAGTGGCCGCAATATGCTTCGCTAATTGATCGCTTAATTCGGACAAGTTTTTTCGTTGGCCTATCGCCAGGCGGAGCTTATTCCTCGCCAACCAATCAGCGTCGAGCGAGGCACCTTGAGATTTTGTTAACCATTGCTGATGTTCATAATAGAGGGATAACTTTTCCGCGACCAAGGCAAAAATCAATGCGATGTAGATGCCTCGATTCGTTGCAAGGGTGTTTAAGTCGTTCTGCAAAGGCATGTGCTACTCACAGTAAAATCCCGACCAATTTTGCACCTTGAACGACATCTTCGGTATGTGGTGACATCGATCGTCATTGTGCTTATTTGGCATCGAGTGAGCTCAGTAAAAATTGATGGGGAATTTTAACATCAACGGCTTCGCCAGTCCGAAGTGCACCAACGCCGTGCCAACTCACCCTTGGCGATCCTGGTTGTCGTATTTAGCTGGATACCCCACTAACATTTTGCATCTTGTTATCGAAAAAACGCAGGGCATTTCGTCCGGATCTCTTGGCCTGATACATGGCAATATCTGCCTGCTTCAGTAGTGCTTCTATGTCCCGTTCATGCTCGTTGAACAGGGTGATGCCAATGCTGGAAGTGCTATGGTATTCGTGTGTAGCAAGCTGGTAGAACTGGCCCAGAGAGGCCATGATTTTTTCACCGATAGCTTCGACCTGTGCCACAGCTCCAATATCTTGTTCGCTCAAGTCTTTCAGCATCACCACGAACTCATCGCCTCCCAGTCTGGCGACGGTATCCCCTTCCCGCACACATGAAGTCAGACGCTTCGCAACCTGTTGCAGCAGCAAGTCTCCGATGTCGTGTCCCAGAGTGTCATTGAGCGTCTTGAAATTATCCAGATCAATAAACAGTAGTGCACCTTCTCTGCCACTGCGTGCACTGGATGCCAATGCCTGCCTGAGTCGATCCAACAGAAGCCGGCGATTGGGCAGGGCGGTCAAGGAGTCGTAGAATGCCAAAGTCTGTATCTCATCTTCTGCTGCCTTGCGCTCAATGCTTATACTGATCAGACGGGCGGATTGTTTGATGAGGTAAATGTCTGATTTTGTGGGGCTGTTAACTTCATGGTGATAGATAGCGAAGGTGCCAAGCATTTTGCCGGATGCGGAAAGGATAGGTTGCGACCAGCATGCGCCTAGTCTCGCCCTGGCCGCGAGTTCTTTGTAGGGCGCCCAATAGGGATGCGTCGCTATATCCTCAACGATGACACGCTCCCCGGTAAACGCAGCGGTTCCGCAAGAACCTGCACCTATTCCGATTTCAATACCGTCGATGGCCTCGTTATAGAAATCGGGCAGGCTGGGCGCCACGGCCTTGCCCAGATGCTTTCTGTCGCTACTGAGCAACAAGATGCTGCAAACCATGGCAGGGTTGAGTCGCTCCACTCCTAGCACGACAGATTCCAGAATGCCGGCGAGGGAGCCCTCTCCGGCCAGAAGTTCCAGTGTATGGTTCCGGGATTGTTCGTACTCAGCCATACGACGCAACTCATCGGTACGCTCTCGTACTTTATTTTCCAAATCAAAATTGGTGTCCCGGACGCGTTTCGCCATGTTCGTAAAAGAACGCGACAAATTCTCAATTTCGCCTCCCCCATGGTAGGGTGGCTCAATAGAATAATTGCCACTCTGAATCTTGTCGGTAGATAGCTGCAATGCGGCGATAGGTTTCAATACCCAACGGCGCAAGGCCTGTCCCATGGCGATCAATGCAATCAAAAATGCTGTGCCGAATATTAATGGAATCAAAAGCTTGTTTTTAACAAGCAGCAGGCTCCCTGTGTCCATCAATGTCAGATCGAACCAGCCAACTTCAGGAAGGTAAGCCACACCGAGCAGGTGTTTTTCGCCTTCAAATTCGACCCACATTGTCTTGTGCTGAGCGGGGCTTTTTTCAAGCTCCAGCATGGCGAGGCGAAGACGCTCAAGGTCGCCGGTATTCTTTAGCAATTTATCGACTTTGATTCGTTTACTAACGTCTTTTGCAATACTCATGTAGTCGATCAATTCGGGATCGTTATGCAACTGAATAGCCATGCTTCTATCTATGAAAAAATTATGCACGCCCTTTTGCGAAATGCTGACGGTCTCTTTAAGAAAATCGGCAAGGTCGATACCTGTGCCAATGACCCCCAATATGTCTCCTTGGTTTTTTATCAGTACATTGATCCATACTTTTGTGACTCTCAGGTGCCTGTCCTGATCAAGGTTGACTTGATACTCCTTGCCATTCGCAATCGTTGCGTAAAACCATTTATCGTTGGCATTCTTGGGCGATAACACATACCGGAGTTGCTTCTCTCCGTACTGGTTTTCTGAATCATTGAAATAGTAATTGCCGGAATGCGCCATCGCAGCAAAATAGTTATGGTCACGGAAATTAAATCGATAGCTCTCCATGGCAGCAATACCTCGTTGCCGAATCACAGGATCACTCTCGTGAGCCTCTTGCAAAAGTCGCAACAATTTTTTAAACGTGCCTCATTGGCATCGCGGTGGCGTTTATGGCACCCAGAGGTCAAATTTACCAAAAACGCAC
>JABEVF010000077.1 GCA_013043965.1 Gallionella sp.
CCCCCAGACCCCAGGATATTGGAGAAAAAAATGAATGACTTTGCAGGCATGGAAGAATTGTTGCACGACTTTTTATCCGAGGCATCGGAGATGTTGTCCGATGTGGATGCGAAGTTGATCGATCTCGAGAAATCCCCTGCGGATTACAAGCAACTGAATGATATTTTTCGCGGCTTTCACACCATCAAGGGTGGGGCGGGATTTCTCAATGCGACCGAATTGGTGACCTTGTGCCATTTGACCGAGAATCTTTTCGACAAACTGCGCAATGGCGAAATGGCGTTGACGGCAGAGATCATGGACGCGATCTTTTCGGCGACCGGAGAGGTGAGCAAGATGTTTGGCGCATTATCGCAAAGCCAGATGCCGTCTCCCGCTCCCGCAGAGTTGATAGCCGCGTTGAAGGCGACGCTGTCCGGCCAGCACCCGGATTCGCCGTCCCGCCTGCCCCGGCCAGCGCAGGATGTGATGGCTAAGGGAGGGGAGGGCGGCGTTGCGCTACCCGAAGGTGTCGATTGGAACGCCTTATACAGCGCGCTGACCGGAACCGATATTGCCGCCCAAGTGGGTGTGACACGCGATCCGGAAAAGATCGCACAGGCGGTATCGGAAGAAGAATCCACCAAAAAGACGTTCGGGCGGCGTGCGGACGATGTGCCGGGCAGTACCGTCGGGCGGCGCGCCGGTGACGTGCCCGCCAAAGAAGTCAAGGAAGCCACCATACGCGTGGACACCAATCGTCTCGATCAGGTGCTGAATCTTTCAGGTGAAATAGGGCTGACCAAGAACCGTCTCACCCATTTGCGTTCCGACATCATGCAGGGCCGTCAGGATGCCGATACCCTGCGCGAACTCGACCAGTCCGTCAGCCAGCTCGATATGCTGGTGGTGAACCTGCAGAATGCGGTGATGAAGACACGCATGCAACCCATAGGTCGGCTGTTCAATAAATATCCGCGTCTGGCACGCGATCTGGCTCGCTCGTTGGGCAAAGACGTCGAGCTGGTGTTGTCCGGTGAAGAGACGGAAATGGACAAGACCATGATAGAAGATCTCAACGACCCGTTGGTGCACTTGGTGCGCAACGCGGTAGATCATGGGGTGGAAACGATAGAGGAGCGTATCGCCGCCGGCAAACCGGAAAAGAGTCTGGTCGAATTGAGCGCGCGTCAGGAAGGTGATCATATCCTGATCACGATTGCCGATGACGGGCGCGGCATGCGCCCTGAAGCGATCCGCAGCAAGGCCATCGAGAAAGGAATCATCACCAATGAAATAGCCAACACGTTGGATGAGCACCAGTGCCTGGAGCTGATCTTGCTGCCGGGCTTTTCGACCAAGGATGAAATTTCCAGCGTATCGGGTCGCGGCGTCGGCATGGATGTGGTGAAGACCAATATCCAGAAACTCAACGGCACGATCAACATCCATTCGGAGCACGGCAAGGGCAGCGTGATCACGATCTCGTTACCGCTCACCTTGGCGATTCTGCCGGTGCTGATCCTGCGCCTTGGCGAGCAGTCGTTTGCCGTGCCGCTGTCCATGGTGCGCGAGATTCTGTCGGTGTCGCCGGGGCAGTTACAACAGGTCTCCGGGCGTGCCACCATGGTGGTGCGCGGCGAGGTGCTGCCGGTGCTACCGCTGGCGCAATTGATCGGCTGGGAATCCGGTATTGCTCCGGAAGTGGGGGTGCTGATGCAGGTCGGCAATAACAGCTTCATCCTGTCGGCAGACGGTTTTGCCGGGCATGACGACGTGGTGATCAAGTCGCTGGATACCTTCCGGCCCAAAGGCGTTGCGGGTGTGACGATGTCCAGCGAAGGGGACATCGTGCTGATTCTGGACATCAAGGAATTGCTCAGCGACGTAAAGGGGCGGCGTGAAGGGGCGTTGACCTGATCTGGCTCATGAAACATCGGCCATATTTTGTTGGTCAGGACCGGGCGTTCGAGCCATTGCTGCGCACGGTGCGTCTGGCGATGTCATTGGCAAACGGTGCAAGCGGGAAACGCTTGACAGCCAGCATGCTGAACACATGCGGCATGGCAATTACACGGGAGCGTATCGAACCTGCCTGCCGCAACCGGAAGTCGCCGCCAGCCTGGCCCGGGCCAGCTGGCGCAGGAGAATCACGATGACCTTGAGCGAGCTGAAATCGCTTTCCTGGATCTATGACTTGCATCGTCTCGGGCAGGGTATCGTGAAAACAGAAGATGCCTCGTCCGTCTACCAGCTCGTCCTCCAGCACATCGTGAAAGGCCTCGAGGCGGACAGCGGTTCGCTCGCGCTGCTGAATCATACCGAGAACTGCCTGACCATCGTCGCCGGCATCGATTTGCCGGAAGGTGTCATCGGCAAACGCGTGAATATGGGCGAGTGCGTATTGGGCTGGGTGGCGCAGCAAGGACAGGCATTGTTGCTGGATGGCGATGTCTCCAGCGACCCGCGTTTCCAGCTGTGCCGCAGGGATGGACGCGGTTACGCGGCCACCACTTCGGCGGTCTGCTGGCCGCTGAAGATCGATGGATGCACGGTCGGCTGCATCGCAGTGAACCGTTTGATCAATAGAGACAGTCCTGGCGGGCCTCTGCCTTTCATCGAGGCGGATATCGAGCAGGGATCGGCATTACTGGATATGGTCAGTCTGGCCCTGGGCAACATCCAGTTGCATATCGAGCAGCAGCGACGGTTGATTGAGTTGCGTCAACTCAACCAGCAACTGGAAGCATCGCAAAGCCAGCTGCTGCAAGCCGAGAAGATGGCCTCGATCGGTCAATTGGCGGCGGGGGTAGCGCACGAGATCAACAACCCGATCGGC
>JABEVF010000078.1 GCA_013043965.1 Gallionella sp.
GAGAGATTGAACAACCGACCCAGAAAGAGACTTGGATACCAGACACCCAATCAGGTATTCTTCAAGTCAGGCGTTGCACTTCAAACTTGAACCCGCGATGGAATATATAAAACTGGGCAACTTGAATAAACAAGTGCCCAGTTTTATGCCCGATTGGTGCGCCCGAAGAGATAAATCTGGGCACTGGATAGAGTATCTATTTTTGCCTTAGCTCTTGCACAAGTGGGGAACGATATGGTCGTCACAATGGCGGCTCCGTCGGAAAACAGGTGTTTGGCGACACCCCGCGTGATTATTGGCTTTGCTCCTTTCACGTGCTATTTTTTCCGTTTCGTGAGCAGATCCCATGGTACGACATCGCACGGAACAGCCTGCAAAAAATTATTCGCAATATGTGTGCTACCGAACAGAATATCTTGGGGCGAGGAAGGATAGTTTCGGTAACGACGGATAACCTCGTTCAGTTTAATTGTGTGATTCAGAACCACCCTGAAAGATTGGACGGGGCAGCACCGTTCCGCTGCAGGTAAAAGGTTACCCTCTTAAACTCGATGCTTTATTGTCTTGACTGAGGGGCTCACTATAGCTCCTAAAAGTTATACGCCTGTCGGGAGCCTTTTAATTTCAATCGACAAGGAGCATCCTTCAAAATGAAAACCTTCCTCGCTAAACTGTTGTGCCGTGCATTCCCGTTAGTTGTGGTGTTCCTTGCCGCTTGTGGCGGAGGCGGTGGTGGTGCTGCGCCATTTACGCCATTATTCGCCTATGTGGCGAATAACTACAGCAACAACGTCTCGGCCTATACCCTCAATGCCACCAGCGGGGCACTCACGCCGGTCGCCGGTTCGCCCTTCGCTGCGGGAGCACAGCCAAACTCCGTCACGGTCGACCCCAGCGGGAAATTCGCCTATGTGGCGAATGCTGGTGGCAACAACGTCTCGGCCTATACCCTCAATGCCACCAGCGGGGCACTCACGCCGGTAGTCGGCTCGCCCTTCGCTGCGGGGGGTGGTCCAGACTCCGTCGCGGTCGGAAAGCCAAAATAATGGAGCTATCCTGCGGCGCAGCGGGCACTGCTCTTGCTGGTGTCGAGTGAGGCTCTCTTCATCGAATTGGCCAGTGTGCGCCGTGATACTTCTGTGCCTGCGGTGGAATATCTCAAGGCGAGTCAGGTGGACAACTTCGGCAAGGTGCTGCGGGATAAGCTGCTGGTCAAGGATTCGCTCTTTGCCAAGAGTTATTTGCAAGCCTTGGTGGATGAAATCGTGGTCAAAGATAAAACCGCGACCATCAGAGGCAGTTATGCGGCATTGGCTGAAACGATGGAACATATAAAACTGGGCAACTTGAATAAACAAGCGCCCAGTTTTATGCACCGATTGGTGCGCCCGAAGAGATACATCTGGGCACTGGACTGCTTTGATGCCGATATTGAGCGAGCCCAAACTACACGCACCAAACGGTGCTACGGTTTAAATGCTGGCAGCTATGCTGGCGATTGTCACAGACAGCGCAGCGAGCCAACCCAGTTCGCTGATGTATTGGATGTCTTTTTCCGAAAGCTTTTCATGTTTCTTGATTTTTAAATTAATCTTTTCCAGTTCAGCTTTTAATTCGTGCAAATTCTTTTGATGGGATTGCAATTCGTCCAGTTTCTGCTGTTGCACGATTCTTAATTGGGTGGTGTTGGTGTCTGTCATTTGATTCATAGCCGTTCCCTCCTGACCAGTCATCGGAGTTACCTCAAAAAAGTGCCCGTTGAGATTGAGGACGGCGATGGCGGCTTTAAGTTTCAATGTTTCGGTAAATTCAATTTTTTTGCCGGATGTGTCGACATAGCCGTAGACCGTGTTTTCTCCTGTCCTGCCGCGCATTCCCACTTCTTCGAGTTCCGCATAGGTGGCCAAATCCTAGCCAAGTTCCTTTGCTAGCAACTCCTTCGCGCGCGAAATGATCTCGTGGCGCGTATGGCGCCGCTCGATGATTTGGTTGCCTGGACTGCCCTGTTTGCCGGTGCTCATCTTGGTTAAGTAAGTTGTTTCCATGATCATTCTCCAATCTATTTACTGAGGTCGAGCTATCAAGTCAACAAGAAACAGTCTCTTATGTCGATGATGCTTTTGCTTGATTAAATAATCGCTACTGGAACTTGAACAACGCGGGAAATATTCCCGCGCAAGACAGAAAAAATAAGTGTTCTATTTGTCTGCATGGGCAACATCTGCCGCTCGCCCACGGCGGAAGCGGTGTTTCGCCAGTATGTGGAGTGCGGCGGTTTCGCGGGGCAGATCACGGTCGATTCGGCGGGTACGCATGCTTATCACATCGGCTTCCCACCCGACAGCCGCACGCAACGTGCGGCGCAGCAGCGCGGTTTTGACATGAAAAATTTGCGTGGACGACAAGTTGAGGCGGCAGATTTTTCACGCTTCGATTATGTGCTGGCGATGGATACCGCGAACTTGGCGATACTGGACATGCTTGCTCCCAAGGAGAGCCCGACCCGGGCTCGCTTGCTTCTCGATTACGCGCATCACCATGCCGAGCGCGAAGTGCCCGACCCATATTGCGGCGGCGAGGAGGGCTTCGAGCGGGTGCTGGATATGGTGGAAGATGCGGCGGCGGGGTTGTTGCAGCATATACGTGAGCGACATTTTCAGGGCTGACGTTTTCTGCATTAAATCAGGATGTGCCGTTGGAGCGAGCTATGTTGGGGCGGGGCTTCCAATAGCATGCTGTGGCTTAGGCCAAATTGAAGTGAGGTGCAAAAAATAAAAAATATCCAGATGGTTTCTTTTGTCTGATGCACCCGAGCAGCAAACGCCTCCAGGAGACTGCGCCAGCATTTTGCCGATGAAGGAATGGCAGCGAAATTTACGGCAAAGGACATGCGATGAAGATCAGCGCAAAACCATACAGGATTTTGTCTCTCGATGGTGGAGGTACGTGGGCATTGATACAGTCCAAGGTGCTCATGGATATGTACGGAGCAGACACCGAGGGCGAAAAAATTCTGGCGAATTTCGATTTGGTGGCGGCCAATTCGAGTGGCGGGATTGTCGCTGCCGGGTTGATAGCGAATCTGTCGCCCGCCAAAATTCTGCAGCTGTTCCTTGATGCGCATTACAGAAAGAGCCTCTTTCAGGAATTGCCACTTTATAAGAGGCTGCTTCGTGTTATCGGTATGGGGCCGCAGTTTTCCACGGTCGGAAAATTGCATGGACTTTCCCAGGTGTTGGGCGGCAAAGCCAGCGATGCATTGGCCGGGCTAAGCATCCCGAACAGGCATGGTAAAGATCTGCGGTTCCTTTTCATGGGCTATGACTATGATCGGGATCGCGGGACTATTTTCCGCTCCGACTCCAATAGTCCCGCAGCGAATTTCCCGCGCTCTGTTCCCGCAGTATCGGTGATCGATGCGGTGAATGCGTCTTCGACCGCGCCGGTACAGTATTTCGATGAACCGGCTGCGGTGGGAAGCAAACGCTACTGGGATGGTGCGGTTGCCGGACTCAACAACCCCATTCTTGTGGCGGTAGTGGAAGCCATCGCCTATGGGGTTGCAACAGAAGACATCGGTGTTCTGTCGATAGGCACCGGGAATGTTTTCTTGCCGCTGATAGGTCCGCTGGATAGGCCCGAGCTGGTGAAAGCCAGGCAGAGTCCGGGTGTGTTTAACGACATCAAGAAACTCGCCAGTGCAATATTGGCCGATCCGCCGGACAGGGACACTTTTGTCGCGCACATGGTACTGAACGGTTCTGTACCTGCGGGCCAGGAAGAATGTCCTGTCGGCGAAGTTTCGATAGCCAGGATGAATCCGCTTATCCGACCGACCATTCAAAATGGTACGTGGAATTTCCCTGGTGGATGCACACCGGACGGGTTCAAGAGGCTCGTGGAAATGGATATGGCCGTGACCGATCAGCGCGATGTGCTGCGGATCAATGATTTCTGTAACGGGTGGATGAAAGACATCTGGCCCAATCAGCCCATCCGGCACGGCGGGGATGCGAACGCGCCAGCCCCAAATCCAACATTCTGCGAGATCGGTCATCCGACTTATACGGCAGCGAAGCGTGCCTGGTAAGTAAGCGAGAGGCAGGTGTACATTTCATGCAGCAAGCAAATCTTGGTTGAAATACCAAAAAACCTGGATTAAATTCCAAATGGATGCCGTTCTTGCCAACATCAGTCCGCCGGCTTGTAAGCCACTGTCTTTGCCGGATTCAGCTCATCCCTCTGTTATCATGGCGATATGCTAAACATTCAAAACATGACCTTTCTGCAAGGAGGGCAGACGCTATTCCAACAAGCCAATCTGCAAGCGTTCGCCAACCAGCGTATCGGGCTGGTCGGTCACAACGGTTGTGGAAAGTCCACGCTGTTCCGCCTGATACGCGGCGAGTTACATGTGGACAGCGGCGAGGTCTCTTTGCAGTCCGGCAAGACGCTGGCTTTCGTCGAGCAGGAGATCGAGAATTCGGAGTTGGTGGCCATCGAGTTCGTGCTAGACGGCGATGTCGTTTTACGCCAGTTGGAAAAAATCCTGGCAGGTGCGCAGCATGACGCAGCGTGGTTCGCCGCGCAGCAACAGTTCGAGTCCATCGATGGTTATGGCGCGCCGGCACGGGCGGCACAACTCCTCAGCGGTTTGGGTTTTGCCAGCGATACGCTGGTGCGCTCGGTCAGCAGTTTTTCCGGCGGCTGGCGGATGCGGCTGAATCTGGCACGCGCGTTGATGTGCCGCGCCGATCTGCTGTTGCTGGACGAGCCGACCAACCATCTGGATCTGGAGGCGATACTCTGGCTGGAGCAATATCTGGCGCGTTATCCGGGCAGCATCTTGTTGGTATCGCATGACCGCGAGTTCCTCAACGCCACCGTCAACCGTATCGCGCATGTGCATGACTGCGTCATCGACAATTATGCGGGAGATTACGATCAGTTCGAACGTGCGCGCGTCGAGCGCGCCGCGCAGCAGAATCAGGCCTTCGCACAACAGCAGGAACACATCGCGCACCTGGAGGATTTTGTGCGCCGCTTTCGCGCCCAGGCCACCAAAGCGAAGCAGGCGCAGAGCCGTATCAAAGCCCTGGAGCGCATCGTGCGCATCGCTCCGGCTCATCTTGCCGACGGCCATTTCGAGTTGCAGATCGAAGCACCGGAGCGCAGCCCGGATCTGCTTATACGCGCCAGCAACATGGGTTTTGCCTACGGCGAAAAGACACTGTTCCAGAACATCGATCTGGTGCTGCGCGCCGGTGCGCGCATCGCTTTACTGGGGCCGAACGGCGCGGGTAAATCCACGCTCATCAAATTGCTGGTCGGCGAATTGCAGCCTACGACCGGAAAGTTAGAGGTCACACCGGATATACGCATCGGTTATTTTGCCCAGCACCAACTGGAGAACCTGGAGAGCGCGGCGACCCCGCTGCAACACATGGAGCGACTCGCGCCGCAGGAAACGACGCTGGCATTGCGCACATTTCTGGGGCGTTTCGGCTTGGCTGACACTAGCGAAGACCGACCGGTGAGCAGCTTCTCCGGCGGTGAGAAAAGCCGCTTGGCGTTAGCATTGTTGGCCTGGCAAAAGCCGCATCTGTTGCTGCTCGATGAACCGACCAACCATCTGGACCTAGATATGCGTGACGCGCTGACACTGGCCTTGGAGGAATATGCCGGCGCGGTCGTGGTGGTATCGCATGACCGCAGTCTGATACGCGCGGTGGCGGACGAGTTATGGCTGGTCGCCGATGGCGAAGCGAAGCCGTTCGACGGTGATTTGGAAGATTACAAGGCATGGATAGAGTCGCGTCGCCCGCGCGAGACCACGCAAGTCGAGAAAGCGAAGATCGTCCAACCGCCCAAGATCAACGTTAAAGCCTTGCAGTCCAAAAAGAACAAACTGGAAGCCGAGTTGAGCAAGGCGCAAAGCGCGTTGGCCGACATCGACCGTCAACTGGGCGATCCCGCGACCTACACCGCGCAAACAGCGACGCAGATCGACGCGCTGAATGCGCAGCGCGAGGTTTGGCAGGAAAAAGTGGCGACCCTGGAGGAGGGCTGGCTGGAGCTGGAAATGGCGTTGGAAGCGGCTTAAAACAGTTTCACTTTGAGTTGCAAGGACACCGCGCCGTACAGCATGTTTTTGTAGGTGGGTACGAAAGCGATGTTCAATCCCACGCGCTGGTATTCGTAACTGACGACTGGGATCGCTGCCAGGAACCAACCCCCATTGCGCATCTTCGGATACCCGTCGAAACCGCCCACCACGCCGCCGATACGCAGCGATCCGATAGCCAGCGGCTGCCAATACCAACCCGCGTAATGGGAAGTCTGTCTGTCGCTGTTGTAGAACTCGCCTGCCGTGACCGCGCTGGTGGTTGAGTAGCGATACTCGGCACCCAAGCCGTAGTTGTTATTGTTCAGACCTTTGTCTGATTGAACGTGATGGGATATAAATCCCGCGTTCAACCAGAGCTCGCTGATGGGCTCTGGCGTGACGAAGTCCAGACTCGCGGCGCTCGCGCATGAACTGATGTCGCCGAACAGGATCGCCAGCGCTCCAGAAAATATTAGATGTTGAGAATGTATTTTTTTCATGTATTAGCTGGCGAATAGAGGGAGTAGTCCGTCGAGTCCGACGAAATTCAGTGCGTAGCTGGCCTGTGTTCTAACCACAGGTTTGGCGTGGAAAGCGATGCCGGTACCGGCTTGCGCCAGCATCTTCAAATCGTTCGCGCCGTCGCCGACCGCGATGACTTGCTGGGGTCCGAGCTTCAATTCGTCGCGGATATTGACCAGCCAGTCGGCCTTGGCTTGGGCACCGAGGATGTCTCCCAGTACTTTCCCGGTGAGTTTACCGTCCATGATTTCCAGTGTGTTGGCATAGGCATAATCCAACCCCAATCGCTTCTGTAAACGTTCGGTGAAGAATTCGAACCCGCCGGAGACCAACAGCGTCTTGATGCCGAGCGTCTTGAGCTTCGCCAGCATGATTTCCGCGCCTGCGGTGAGTTTGAGACGCTCGTCATAGACCCGCTGCAAGGCACTCTCGTCCAAACCCGCCAGCAGAGCGACGCGCAGGCGCAGACTTTCGGCGAAGTCCAGTTCGCCTCGCATCGCCGCTGCGGTGATACTGGCAACCTGGGGTTTGAGTCCCTGCATGTCGGCGATTTCGTCTATGCATTCGATGGTGATGAGCGTGGAATCCATGTCCATCACCAACAGTCCGAAATCCGCCAGAGTCTTGCCCTGCGGTACGAAGCCGAAATCCAGGTGATGTTCCAGGCAATAATCGGCGATTCCCGGATGAGTATGCGCTGCGCTGAAGCGGTAAGCGTGTGCAGCGATAGGCGTGGGGTGCGTGCTCCGCGTTAATTCGGCCAAGTGTGCCAGATGTGCGGGCGCGATTGCGCGAGTAGCTTGAATGATGAGGTTCATAGAGGGTGTTGTGCTGCATTCAGTCATGTGAGGCAGGCTGCCGGTACGGCCATCTGTGCATTTAATCTGTTCAATCCTAGTGTGCGAGCAAGCCTATCACTGCACGAATCTCGTCGCGCAACGCGACATGATCATTAGCCGTTGGAAGAGGGGTGGTGATTTTGGGGAAGCTTCCGGTATGGTCGCCATTATTGAGACGATTGCGCGCGCCGCTGATGGTGAAACCTTGTTCGTAGAGCAGTTCGCGGATGTTACGTATCAGCAGAACCTCGTGGTGCTGGTAATAGCGCCGGTTACCGCTGCGCTTGACGGGTTTGAGCTGGGTGAACTCCTGTTCCCAATACCGCAGCACATGGGTTTTTACGCCGCACAATTCGCTGACTTCGCCGATGGTAAAGTAGCGTTTCGCGGGGATGGTGGGGAGCTCGAAATTAGGCTTGTGGGGTTCCATGATAAGACTTTTCCACCATAGTTTTCAGCTTTTGGCTGGGATGAAACGTCACGACACGGCGCGCGGTGATGGGAATCTCTTCACCGGTCTTGGGATTGCGACCGGGACGCTGAGGTTTGTCGCGTAGCTGGAAATTGCCGAAACCGGAGAGCTTTACGCTTTCGCCCTGTTCGAGCTGGGCGCGGATCTCTTCAAAAAAAGTTTCGACCATGTCTTTGGCTTCGCGTTTGTTGAGTCCGACTTTCTCAAACAGAAAATCGGAGAGTTCGGCTTTTGTTAGTGTTGTGGGTGTCATCATGTTCTCTTAACTGCGCAGTTGCGCGCCTTGTTGATGTAGTGCATCCACCAATACGGCGATGCTGGTTTCGATTTCCGTATCGGTGGATGTCTTGTGAGTATCTTGCAGTAACACTCGGAAAGCAAGGCTTTTTTTGCCAGGTTCTAAACCCTTGCCGCGATACAGGTCGAACAAGGCGATTTCCTGCACCATCGGTGCGGAAGCGCGTGTCATGGCATCCAACAAGGCATGTACCGTGACGCTCTCATCGACCAGTACGGCGATGTCGCGACGTACCGGCAAGAATTTGGCGATCTCTTGCATACGAGGCACTTTGCTTTGCAGCAGTGCATCCAGTTCGAGCTCGAACCAGATCGGCGCGAGTGGAAGGCCGTACTGTTGTTGCCATTGCGGATGCAGTTCGCCCAGCCAGCCGATGATGTTCTGGCCCGAGTGGATTTGCGCGCAACGGCCCGGATGCAATGCGGGGTGGGTGGCTGCTACAAAGCGTAGCGCGAGTGGCGCAAACAAGGCTGCTACATCGGCTTTGACATCGTAAAAATCCACAGTCTTGGTGGCAAAGCCCCATTGTTCAGGCTGGCTCGTCCCGTACGCGATTCCGGACAGGTGCTGGGTCTGCACATAGTTGCCGTCTATTTTGGCGAAGCAAGCACCGGCCTCGAACAAACGCACACGGGTTTGTTTGCGGTTCAGATTGAAGCGCAGGGCGTCGACCAGCCCGCCGATCAAACTACTGCGCATCACCGCCAGGTTGCTGGCGATAGGGTTCTGCAAGGCGAGCGGATTCGGATTGCCGCACAAGTCGCGTTCCACCTGTTCTTCGATGAATGCCAGACTCACTATCTCCTGATAGTCGCGCGCCACCAGTGTCTGCTGGATGCGACTCATGGGGTGTCGCGATTCGCTGCAGGGCAGCATGGTCAGTGATGTCTTGGGTGCGATGGCCGGGATGTTGTCGTAGCCGTACAGGCGTGCCAACTCTTCGACCAGGTCGGCTTCGATGGACAGATCGAAACGGAAACTGGGCGGGGTAACGCGGTAGTCGTCACCGTTCGCGTTGAACGCGAATTGCAGACGCGCCAACAATGCGGCGATCTGTTCGTTGCTAAGGTCGATACCGAGGATCCTGACGACGCGCGAGCGACGCAGTGCAATGCTGGGGCGAGCGGGCAGTGCGCCACATGCCGCGCTGATCTCGCCCACCCGCCCGCCGCAGATATCGACCAGCAATTGCGTGGCGCGTTCCAAAGCCTGTCGTGTGGCGGAAAAATCCACGCCGCGCTCGAAACGGAACGAGGAGTCGGTAGCCAAACCAAAGCGGCGCGCGCGACCGGCGATGGCATCGGGATGGAAGAACGCACTTTCCAGAAATACATCGGTGGTGGGGGTTCCGACACCGCTATTTTTCTCGCCCATGATTCCGGCCATAGCCAGAACACGCACGTCATCGGCGATGACCAGGACTGATTCATCGAGTTGCACTGCTTGTTCGTTGAGCAAAGTCAGCGACTCACCGGGAGTCGCACGGCGCACAGTGACGCCGCCGGATAATTTCTTTGCGTCGAAGGCGTGCATGGGTTGGCCCATTTCCAGCATCACATAATTGGTGATGTCCACCACGGCGTTGATGGGTCGCTGCCCGCTGCGTTCCAGGCGACGCCGCATCCAAGCCGGTGTGCCGACTGCCGCATTCACGCCGTGCACCAGCCGGCCGTAATAGGCGGGGCATGCTGTTGCATCCGCCACGGTTATTTTCAGTTGCTCGTTCAGCGTGGTCTTTTGCACTTCAATCGCCGGGGGGGTGCACGGGCTGGCGGTGAGCGCGGAGACTTCACGGGCGATGCCGAGCAGACTGGAACAGTCGCCGCGATTCGGCGTGAGCTTTAGCGTGAACACATGGTCGTCCAGCTCCAGGTAGTCGCGCAAAGTCGTGCCGACTGGCGCGTCGTCAGGCAGCAACCAGAGCCCGTCGCTGCTTTCTGCCAGGCCCAATTCTTTGGCCGAGCACAACATGCCGAACGATTCGATGCCGCGTACCTTGGCCTGTTTGATATTGAAGTCGCCGGGCAACACCGCGCCGATACGCGCGCACGGAACTTTCACGCCCGCCGCGACATTTGCAGCACCGCACACGATGGTCAGTGGCTGGATCCCGCCGATATTCACCTGGCAAATGTTGAGCCGATCCGCGTTGGGGTGTTTTATCACTTCCAGTACTTCAGCTACCACCACGTTATTAAAGGCGGGGGCGACCGCATCCATGCCTTCGACTTCTAAGCCCGCCATGGTGAGTAGGTGCGACAGCTCATCGCTGGACATCGCCGGATTGACCAAAGTTCTTAACCAGTTTTCAGAGAATTTCATATCAGCACTCGTAAGGGTATTTCTAAAAATTCAAAGTTCTAGGCTAGCCGCGAGAAAAAATTACGCCGTCGCATACGCATCAATATGCGAGAGGTAAATTTTTGTGAGTAACACAGCATGGCGACGAAATTTGATTCTTAATTAAATTGCTTGAGAAAGCGCAGATCGTTCTCAAAGAACAGGCGCAGGTCGTTCACGCCATAACGCAGCATCGCCAGCCGTTCCACGCCCAAACCGAAGGCGAAGCCCAGATATTTTTCGCTGTCGATGTTGACGTTCTTGAACACGTTGGGGTGCACCATGCCGCAGCCGCCGATCTCCAGCCAGCCGCCTTTCCAGCTCATGTCTATTTCAGCCGACGGTTCGGTGAATGGGAAAAAGGAGGGGCGGAAGCGCACTTGCAAATCATCCTGCTCAAAGAAACGTTGCAGAAAATCCTGCACCACACCTTTGAGATTGGCGAGGCTGATGTTCTCGTCGACCCACAGGCCTTCGACCTGATGGAACATGGGCGAATGCGTGGCATCCGAATCGACGCGATAGACACGGCCGGGCGAGATGATCTTCAGCGGTGGGACATTTTCTTCCATGTAACGAATTTGTACCGGCGAGGTGTGGGTGCGCAACACGTGTTGGGGATCGACATAAAACGTGTCGTGCATGGCTCGCGCCGGATGATTTTCGGGAATATTGAGTGCGGTGAAGTTATAAAAATCGTGCTCGATCTCGGGGCCGGAGGAAATCGCAAAGCCCAGCGAGTGGAACAGCTGTTCGATGCGTTGCAGCGTGAGCGTGATCGGATGCAGACCGCCGATGCCGGTACCGCGACCGGGCAGGGTGACATCCAAAGATTCGGCGGCGAGTTGTTGAGCGAGCTTGCCTTGCTGCAAGGCATCGCGTCGTTGCTGCAAGGCCGTTTCTATGGCTTGCTTGACTTGGTTGATACGTGCGCCTGCGGCGGGGCGATCCTCGTTGGACAGCTTGCCCAAGCCTTTGAGCAAGGCGGTGAGGCTGCCTTCTTTGCCCAGATATTTTGCTTTGACCCGCTCGAGTTCGGCTTCGTCGCTAATGACAGCGAACTGCTGCAGAGCTAGTTCGAGAATTTGTTGGAGTTGTTCCATTTTCCATATCTCCTTCCCTGATGAGGGGAGGTTGGGAGGGGTTCACTAAACAAAAAAGGAGGCCGGAGCCTCCTTTCAATTGCCGCAGTTGACTACTAGTCTGCGAGACTAACTTACTTGCCGAGGCTGGCCTTGGCTTGCACAACAAACTGTGCAAACGCTGCCTTGTCGAAAATCGCAATATCAGAGAGCACCTTGCGATCCACTTGAATGTCGGCTTTTTTCAGGCCGTTCATGAATACGCTGTATGGCATACCGAATTCACGAGCCGCCGCGTTGATACGGGCAATCCACAAAGTGCGGAACTGGCGTTTCTTTTGACGACGATCACGGTAGGCATATTGCCCAGCCTTCATCACCGCCTGTTTGGCGATGCGGTATACGTTCTTGCGGCGGCCACGGTAACCCTTGGCTTTAGCTAACAGTTTCTTATGCGTTGCACGGGCTACGACCCCACGTTTTACTCTAGGCATGTGCTACTCCTTATGCGTAAGGCATCATGGTGCGAACCGATGCTCTATTGGTTGCGTGGACTTCAGTCGTGCCGCGTAATTGACGTTTTGTTTTGGTAGTCTTCTTGGTCAGAATGTGACGCTTAAACGCTTGCGAGCGTTTGATACTACCGCCGGCGCGAACCTTGAAACGCTTGGCTGCGCCGCTTTTGGTTTTCATCTTAGGCATTGCTGCTCCTTAAGTTATGGTGCGAGGTGTTTCCCGGTTGGAAAAACTTGATAACCCATACATCACTTTTTAGCGGGGACTCTTTGCTACATCGTTTTGACCATCCCCATCGTGTCAAAACAACTTGAATTTTCTCGACCCGGTTATTTTTTCTTGGCCTTCGGTGACAGCACCATCACCATTTGCCGGCCTTCCATCTTGGGAAACTGCTCGACCACGCCGTGCTCTTCCAAGTCTGCGCGCACCCGTTCGATCAAGCGCATACCGATTTCCTGGTGAGCCATCTCGCGACCGCGAAAACGCAGCGTGATCTTGGTTTTGTCGCCGTCCGCCAAAAACTTGATCAAATTGCGCAACTTGATGTTGTAGTCGCCGTCATCCGTTCCGGGACGGAACTTGATCTCTTTGATCTGAACCTGTTTTTGCTTGAGCTTGGCTTCGTGCAGCTTTTTACTTTCGGCATATTTGAACTTGCCGATGTCCATGATGCGACACACCGGAGGATCCGCCAATGGCGAAATCTCCACCAAATCCAATTCCGCTTCATCCGCCAAGCGCAATGCTTCCGCAATGGACACAATTCCTAGGGGCTCTTTTTCTACACCGATGAGACGCACCTGGGGTGCGGTAATCATTTCATTGGTGCGCTGTGACTTATCTTGTGCTATTGCAGTATCTCCACTTATAAAAACTTTAAGCCGTGCTACCCGTTTTTGATTTCGGTTTGCAGACGTTCCAACAAGGCTGCTAACGTCATCTGTCCGAGATCTTCACCACTGCGGGTACGCACGGCCACCAATTCTGCTGCGACTTCTTTATCACCCAAGATCAACTGGTAGGGTAACTTCTGCAAGCTATGTTCGCGTATTTTATAGGTAATCTTCTCGTTGCGCAAATCCAATTGCACGCGCAAGCCCGCAGCGCGTAATTGTTGCGCGACTAGCGTCGCATATTGTTCCTGCGCTTGCGAGATGTTCATCACGACCAATTGTATCGGAGCCAGCCATATCGGGAACGCCCCCGCGTGATGCTCGATCAACATACCGATGAAACGCTCGAGCGAACCCAATATCGCGCGATGCAGCATCACCGGGGTTTTGCGCGTATTGTCTTCATCGACAAATTCAGCGCCGAGACGACCCGGCATCGAGAAATCCACCTGCACGGTTCCGCACTGCCAGGAACGGCCGATCGCATCCTTGATATGAAACTCGATCTTCGGCCCATAAAAAGCCCCCTCGCCCGGCAGCTCTTCCCATGCCATGCCGGAGACACGCAATGCGGCGCGCAAGGCATCTTCGGATTTATCCCAGATTTCGTCCGAGCCAACCCGGCTCTCGGGGCGCAGTGCCAACTTCACTGCCACCTCGTTGAAACCGAAGTCGCGGTATACCTTCAATACCAGCGCATTAAAAGCCGTCACCTCGGATTCGATCTGGCCATCGGTACAAAAAATGTGTCCGTCGTCCTGTACGAAACCGCGCACCCGCATCAAGCCATGCAAGCCGCCGGACGGCTCGTTGCGGTGGCATGAGCCGAACTCGCCATAGCGCAACGGCAGCTCACGATAAGAACGCAAATCGGAATTGAACACTTGAATGTGGCCGGGGCAGTTCATCGGCTTGATGGCGTATTCGCGTTTTTCCGACTCGGTCGTAAACATGCCCGCCTTGAAATGTTCCCAGTGGCCAGACTTTTCCCAGAGTACGCGGTCTATGATCTGCGGGCAACGCACTTCCTGATAAGCATTGTCCAGATAAACGCGGCGCATATACTGCTCGATCGCCTGCCACAACGCCCAGCCTTTGGGATGCCAGAAAACCATACCCGGTGCCTCATCTTGCATGTGGAACAGATCGAGTTGCTTGGCGATTTTGCGATGGTCGCGCTTTTCGGCTTCCTCGAGTTGATGCAAATAGGCATCCAGCTCTTCTTTTTTCGCCCAAGCCGTGCCGTAGATGCGTTGCAGCATCTCGTTCTTGGAGTCCCCGCGCCAATAGGCGCCGGCCAGTTTCATCAGCTTGAAGGCTTTCAGCTTGCCTGTGGACGGCACGTGCGGGCCGCGACACAGGTCGGTGAAATCACCTTCCGTATATAAGGACACCTCCTGGTCGGCAGGGATGGACGCGATGATCTCTGCCTTGTAATGCTCGTTGATACTCTTGAAGTAGTCGACCGCATCGTCGCGTGACAACACTTTGCGCGTGACCGGGATATCCCGTTTGGCCAATTCGCCCATGCGCTTCTCGATTGCTGTCAAATCATCCGGGGTGAACGGGCGGTGATAGGAAAAGTCGTAAAAAAAACCGTTTTCGATGACCGGACCTATCGTGACTTGCGCTTCGGGGAACAGCTCTTTCACGGCATAAGCGAGCAAGTGGGCGGTGGAGTGGCGGATGATCTCCAGTCCAGCGGCATCTTTATCGGTGACGATAGCTAGTGCGGTATTTTGTGTAATGAGGTGAGAAGTGTCGACCAGCTGGCCGTTTACTTTGCCTGCCAAGGCCGCGCGCGCCAGCCCTGCGCCTATGCTGAGTGCGACCTCGGCGATAGTGACGGGCTGTTCGAAGCTGCGGGTGGAGCCATCCGGCAACGTAATAACGGGCATAATTTTCTTCCAAAAACGAAAGTGCGGACTAGCCGCACTCGAAACAGTCAGATGCGATACAAATAGCCGCCTGAACCAGGAACACTTCCGGCACTATTTTAAGAGTCGCGCATTATAGAGCCACCCCGGGAATTTACAATCCGCACGTTTATTTTGCAAACGCGATCCGTGCGAGCCAAAGAGTGTTGTGCAGCGAATGTCATTCGTTGGCCTCATAGTGGGCGGATCGCCAGCCGGTTGATGCCTGCCACCTATCCAACCCGTTCTTCGGGTTTTTATCCGACGCAATCGAGTCTCCTCGGATGCAGACGCTTGCAACGCCTGTCTGTTAGACCTTAAACTTGCTCACCGAGCTTTGCAGGCCGCGTGCCAGCTCACTCAGGTTGGCGATGCCTTGTTCCGACTGCGCGATGGCGGCATGATTTTCTTCCGCCATTTGTGCGATGCTCTCAACATGGCGCGCGATCTCGATACTGGCTAGAGATTGTTCCGACACGGAAGCTGCGATGTCATTCACGCCAGCGCTTGATTTTTCTACAGCACTACCTGCTTCTTCAAGTACCGAAGACACTTCGCTCACATGGCGTTGGGTGGATTGCAGGGAACTCAGGCCATCCTGTATCGATTTTTCCACCGAGGTGGATTGTTGCTCCAGTGACTGGGTGATGCGGTCGATCTCGTCCGCCGATTGCGCGGATTTCTCCGCCAGCTTGCGGACTTCATCCGCCACCACAGCGAAACCCCGCCCTTGCTCACCCGCGCGAGCAGCTTCTATCGCCGCATTCAGCGCTAACAAATTAGTTTGGTTGGCGATGTCTTTTACTTGTTGCGTCATGCCGGCAATGGTACGGGCACTAATGATAAATTCGTTCACCGAACTGGCAATCTGGTTCACGGTGGTTTCCACCTGAGCAACATCCTTGATCATCGCTACGGTGCTGCGATTGCCAGAGCGGGTTTTGTTCAGGCTTTGTTCGGAGAGCATGCGAACCTCGCTGGTGTTCTCCGAAACCGATGTAATGCTCACGGTCATTTCTTCGACTGCGGCGGCGGTCGATGCGGCCGCTGCACTTTGCGCCTGCGAACCCTGGGTTATCTGGGTGGATGACGTTGAAAGCTGGGCGGCAGTGTAGGTCACGCGATCCGCGCTGTCATGAACACCGGTGATGACTTGACGGAAGCTATCCAGCAGTGCGTTATAGGCTTTTGCCGATTGTGCGACCTCATCCGTGCCGTGTATCGGTACGCGGCGTGTCAGGTCGCCATCGTTTGCGGTGCGCGACATCGTATCGCGCATGTCGCCCGTGGAGCGAGCTACGCCGGTGATGATCGAAGAGCCCAGGCCGATGCCTGCTGCTGCCGACAGCAACATGCCAAAGATCATCAGTATTTCCGATGTGTGCGCGGAAGCCAAAGCGGTATCCGTGGCTTTTTTGGCGGACTCGTCTTCATACTTGGCTTGTGTCTGCTGCTTTTCAATCCACGCATCAAGCAAAGGGTTCATTTTCTGCAGCTGCAAGTTCTGGGCATCGTCATATCTGCCAGCCTTGATGGCCCGCACTGCCGGCAGCAAGCCTTCATTTATATAGGCCATCCGCGTATCGACCAGCTCTTGCAGCATTCGTTTGCCAGCTTCGCCTTGGGTGTTCTTCTCCAGATCGGCAAAATATTCGTCAATCGTGGCTTTGTTGGCCGCGATCTTATCGAGATGTTGGCTGACCGGGCGATCCAAGGCGGCAGCCAGTTTTCCGCTCGGGTCATGTTGTAACGCGGCCAGGATTTGTGTCTTGTTGTCCAGCATATAGAACTTCACCTGGTTCACCGTCCGTACCAGATTCATGCGTCGCTTCGCGATGTCCTGGGTTGCCGACTGCAAATTGGACAAGCCGATATAGGCAGAAATCGTGACTGCCAGGCCGACCATCATAACGATACTTATCAGCATGATCAGACGTGCTTTGATGCTCATATTGCTCAACATGTAAACTTCCCATTGATATGTTAAAGGTTAGGCGACTTAATTTTGTCTTGGCCAGCTCGTGATAGCGCAGTTGTGCGATGTTTCACTTCGAACCAGAATGAGCTGCAATCTGGCTATAAGCGCGGATTGGGATGTTCTATCCGGTCAGCACAGGCAATATCGGCAGCATACGTAATAACTTTAGCGGGTAGCGCATCGTCGGGGGAGGGCTTTTAGAAATGGAAAAAGGTATGGGGTGTGCACACGGCTTTCCAAGTGAGGCATCGCGTTCGTGTCGTTCGAGTCGGGTTAGAATGGGGGCAGGCCAAAATCACGGGTGGGTGGTCGCGTGGATACGCTGGTAAAAAATGAACAATGGGACATCGCTTGGCGTGATCGTCAGGGGCAAATGCAAACGTTGGTGTTTGAGTTGGGACGCGGCCTGCGCTATCGCGTGGTCCTTCGCGAAGAACGCGATAAAGAACGATTTTTCCAAGCCTTCTTGCGCCCACCCGAAACCGCGCTGCTGGTCTCGGACGGGGGCTTGCTCGGCAATATCAAAGTCGATGAGAACCTGCTGTTGCCGCTGAATTATCGCGGGGTAGATACCGATCAGCTTGAGTCGCGTGTGGCCGAGCTGTTCGGGCTGTGCGGGCTGGATGAGGCGCAGACCCGGCTGCTATTGGGTCGCTTGCCGCAGCAACTTTCACCTTACCAAAAGCGCGTGGTTGGATTTGTCCGTTCGGTTTTGCTGCAACCCAAGGTGATGGTTTACGCTTCGATTTGGCACGGGGTGTCGTTAGCCGAAATCCAGCAGATCACCAACTTTGACGCGATATTCCGCCGTTATGTGCCCGCTGGCACCGGTGTGTTTGTCGATTACGACACGCATCTGGATAACGCCTTGCACGCGCATCAGACCTTTTTCTTGTAGGGGCGACATGAAAATATTTGCCGATCACGATAGCCGCTTGGCGGTTTTGGAAAGAAAGGTAGGGTCGTTCGTGTTTGCGGGCATAGGCGCGTTGCTGCTGCTGTTTGTCGTGATCGCCGTCGAGCAGGGTATGTTCGCCAGCACCACGCATCTGCGTTTCCATACCGAAGATGCGAGCAGTTTGCACGAGGGTATGGAAATCAGGCTAAGCGGATTTAAAGTCGGCAAGGTTGTCAAGATAGTCCTGATGGATGATGGCGTGATCGAGGCGGATCTTTCGGTCAACAACGAATATTTGGCCCATATCCGGCATGGGGCGAGATTGCGCCTGGTCGAGCAGGGATTGTTGGGCGACAACATCCTCGAAGTCGTCTCTGGAGCAAGGGGGCAGCCGGCTTTGGCGGCAGGAGAGGTGCTACCATTCGAGCGCCAACTCGGCATGGCCGCGTTGGCGCATGACTTGGTCGAGCGGCTCAAACCCGTTCTGGATAACGTGACAGCCGCTACGGCCGCGATTAACCAGCCCGATGGTTTGTTGCAACATGCCACATCAGTTGCGGTGCAAGCGGAAAAAGCCAGTGTGGCCGCGATTGAATTGATGCGGCAAACCCGGGATGCCATTGCAACGAATAACCTCAAGCTCAACCAGGTTCTGGATAAAACCGACGCCTTGCTGGCCAAGGGAGACGGGGTGCTGGATAACGTGCAGAACATCACCTTGGAAGCCGGCAAGATTGCGGCGGCTGCCTCGGAAGACCTGCTGCCATTGATGCGTGACGGGAGAGTCGCCGCAGACGATGTGCGCAACATCATCCGCTCAAGCAAAGAGGTCTGGCCGATACGCAATCTTCTCGACGCGGGCGGAGAAAATATTCTGCCGATGGATAGTTACGGTACTTCCCATGTCCAGCCCAAATAAAAACTCGCTCCTGATACTCGGGTGTCTGATGCTGGCGGCATGCGGGGCTGCGCCGGAAAAGAAGAACGCGCTCAGCGAGCAGGCCATCATGCGGAGCGAGCGGGGTGCTGCCGCTTTTGTTCAGGGTGATTATGCGCGCGCACTGAATGAATACCAGCTGGCTTTGCGTGCCGACCAGGCGCTAGAGCATGCCGCCGGAATCGCTGTCTCGCGTATCAATCTGGCCCGCGTGTGGCGCGAAATGTCCAGCCCAGCTCAGGCACATGCACAGCTGGACGCCTTGTTTTCTCCTCCCGTGTTGCCTTATCCCGCCGCGAGCCTGGCCGCCGCCGCCGCGCTGCAGGCCCGGCTATATTTGGAAAGCGATGCGGTCGAAGCTGCCGCGTATTGGCTGGGGCAGGGTGAAACCTTCTGCCAAAAGACATGTCCGGCGGCCGGTTCCTTGCTGCTGCTGCGCGCGCAATTGGCAATGCAGGGCAAACATTTCCAGGAGGCCAGCAAGCTGATCGGTGAGGCGGTTGGACTGTTAAATGCAGACCAGCAAGCCGTCGAGCTGGCGAACGCACTGCGTTTGTCCGGGGAGGTGGCTTACGCTCAGGGTGATGATGTTCATGCCTCATCCAGTTTCGAACAGGCCCTGGCCCTGGATCAGAAATCGGGGTTGCCCGCCAAGATACGCTTGGACCTGTTGCGTCTTGCTGAAGCCGCTGGGCATGCCGGACGCAAGGCCGATGCGCAGAATTTTGCCGCCAGAGCGCAGTCGGTCAGCATGGCGATAGATGGCGCGCGTCAGGCCGAATTGCCGCCGGCGCCCGCGCGCTAGCCGTGGTGTTTAAATTCCTCGGCAGAAAGACATTGACGCTGGCGCTGGTGGTGTCGGGTTATTTTTCATTGCTGGCTTATGGTTTGTCGCATGGCCGGGTGCTGCGCATCGAGCCCGTCAAAAAAAACTTTTACCGGCAGATATTTTTCAGCGGCAACCAGGCCTTGCACATCATCGGTTTCATGGGCCTGCTGCTGGGCGTCATCGTCACGACGCAAACCTTCGCGCTGGCGGGGGGCGACAGTTCGCTGGTGGTCAAGGTCATGGCTTGGGTCATCGTGTGGGAGATAGGCCCCCTGTTTGCGGCCATCATCATCATCGCCCGTAGCGGTTCGGCGATTGCGGTGGAATTGGCGCAGATGAGGATTTCCGGTGAGGTGGCGAGCCTGGAGCAGATGGGCATCGCGCCGCTCGATTATCTGGTCGTACCGCGCATCCTGGGCGTGGCAATCTCCGTGGTCGCACTGACGGCCTATTTTCAGATCGTTGCGGTGGTGGGCGGGCTGGCCGTGAGTGCGATATTCAAGAATGTTGCATTCCTCGATCAAATCCGTCGTTTCGTCGAACTGGTGAACCCCTGGTTGCTGATGGGCGGTGTGGTGAAGAGCCTGGTGTTCGGCCTGGTGATCGCGACCATCTCTTGTTATCACGGCATCTCGGCCGGCACGGCTACGTCAGCCGTGCCCCAGGCGGCGATCAAAGCCGTGATACGCGCCATGCTGGCGGTGTTTTTTCTGGACATAGTGTTTGCGCTCCTCAGGCTGATTTAGGTCGCATAACCAAAAAACCGGACGGGCGGCGGCGGCGACAGGGTAGGTAAAGCCTGATAGAATGCGCGGCCTTTTTTATTAACTTTAAGTTTGGAGAATCCCGCATGGCTGTTGAACGTACCCTGTCTATTATCAAACCCGATGCCGTTGCCAAGAACGTGATCGGGCAGATATACACCCGCTTCGAGAACGCCGGTTTGAAAGTGATCGCCGCGCGCATGACCCAACTGTCCCGCGCTGAAGCGGAAGGTTTTTACGCTGTCCATAAAGCGCGTCCGTTCTTCAACGATCTGGTGAACTTCATGATTTCCGGCCCTGTGATGATCCAGGCACTGGAAGGCGAAGGCGCGATTATGAAGAATCGCGACCTGATGGGTGCGACGGATCCCAAGAAAGCTGACAAAGGCACGATCCGCGCCGATTTCGCAGACAGTATCGATGCGAACGCGGTACACGGTTCCGATGCTGCTGAAACAGCCGCTGTGGAAATCGCTTACTTCTTTCCCGCGTTGAACGTGTATTCCCGTTAATCGCTAATTTTATCGAATGAAACAGAATCTCCTCGACTTTGATGCGCATGCACTGACGGGCTATTTCGCGGAAATGGGTGAGAAGCCCTTCCGCGCCAAGCAGTTGATGCGCTGGATGTACAAGGAAGGGGAGTCGGATTTCGCCGCGATGACAGACATCGCGGCCAGCTTGCGTGACAAGCTCACGCAACACGCCTGCATCACTACGCCGACCATTATGCGCGAAGAGCTGTCCGATGACGGCACGCGCAAATGGTTGCTGGACGTGGGTACGGGTAACGCGGTCGAGGCGGTGTACATACCCGAAGCGACGCGCGGCACGCTGTGCATTTCCTCGCAAGCCGGTTGTGCGCTGGATTGCTCGTTCTGTTCGACCGGCAAACAGGGTTTCAACCGCAATCTGAGCGTGGCTGAGATCATCGGCCAGTTGTGGTGGGCGAATCATCGGCTCGGCAAAAACGCCGAAGGCAACTGGGCGATCAGCAATGTGGTGATGATGGGTATGGGCGAGCCGCTGCTGAATTTCGACAACACGGTGAGCGCGCTGCGCCTGATGCTGGACGATCATGGGTACGGGCTGTCGCGCCGCCGCGTGACGGTGTCCACTTCCGGTGTGGTCCCGGCGATGGACAGATTGCGCGACGAGTGTCCGGTGGCTTTGGCGGTGTCGCTGCATGCGCCGAACGATGCGCTGCGCGATGTGCTGGTCCCGATCAACAAAAAATACCCGCTCAAGGAATTGCTGGCGGCGTGTCGGCGTTATCTGGAAAGAGCGCCGCGTGATTTCATTACCTTTGAATATGTGATGTTGGATGGTGTGAACGACAGTGTGCAGCAGGCGCACGAGCTGGTGCGGCTGGCGCACACTGTGCCGTGCAAATTCAATCTGATCCCGTTCAACCCGTTCCCGCAGACGCACTATCGGCGCTCGCGCCCCGATGCGATCGCGCGTTTTCGCGATGTGTTGATGCAGGCGAATGTCGTGACCACCACGCGCAAGACGCGCGGTGACGATATTGCGGCGGCCTGCGGGCAACTCGCCGGACAAGTGCAGGACAAGACCAAACGAACCATGCAACGCCCCGTGGTGTTGCACCGATAATGTTGTTTCGTGTATGAGCTAGGGAGCGGCTATGTATCGTTGGATCGCTTTATCACTGTTGCTGTTATCAGGGTGTGCCGGTACCGGCATGAGTGGCCAGCGCGCGCAAAACAGCGCCAAGATACACACCGAGTTGGCCGGTTTGTATTATGAACGCGCGCAAATGGGCACGGCTCTGAGCGAGATCACTCTGGCGCTGGATGCCAAGTCCAATTACGCGCCCGCTTACAATATGCGCGCGCTGGTACACATGGCCTTGCACGAAGATAAGGAAGCCGAAGCGGATTTTCAGCGCAGCCTGAACATAGACAAGGGTGATTCCGGAACACAAAGCAATTACGGCTGGTTCTTGTGCCAGCGCGGCAAGGAAAAAGAATCCATTCCGCACTTTGTGGCGGCTTTGAAGAACCCGTTGTACCAAACGCCCGAGCAGGCTTATCTGAACGCGGGCGTGTGTTCGCAAAAAGTGGGTAACAACGCGGCCGCCGAAGATTTCTACCAGCGTGCTTTGACGGTCCGGCCGGGCTTGCCGCAAGCCTTGTTGGGCATGGCACAGTTGAATTTCGCGAAAGGAGACTTTGCTGCCGCCAAACGTTATTTTAACGAATATGCGGCCAAGAACGATAATCTCACGGCCGACGAGCTATGGTTGGCGGTGCGTATCGAACGCCAGCTGGGTGATCGCAATTCCACAGCCAGTTACTCCATGAAGTTACGCAATCTTTTTCCTGATTCCAAGGAAGCCCGTTTGTTGAACGCCAACTAACTCAACGAGAACCAGCCATGGAAAAAATGAGCAATACAACACCTGTTGCGGATAGCACCCCTGTGGTGAAGTTGGGAGCGACCCTGCGCGAAAGGCGCGTGGCTATGGGTTTGAGCGTGGCCGATGTCGCCGCGCAGATCCGCTTGGCACCGCGTCAGATCGAGGCGCTGGAATCCGATGATTTTGGGCATCTTCCCGAGTTGCCTTTTGTGCGCGGCTTCGTGCGCAGTTACGCCAAGTTATTACAGCTCGATGAGCAGCCTTTGTTGGCGACCCTGCCCGACCCGCATCTGGCCCACGAGCGTATCGAACCGGTGTCTGTCGATGTGCCGTTCAACATCAAACAATTGTCCAAACAACAAAATCAAATCTGGTTGATCGCATCGTCAGTTGTGGCCGTGATCGCGCTGGCATTTGCCTGGTGGCACTTCACCACGCCCAAGAAAATCAGTGTCGGGCAAGCGGAAACCGCCAAGGTGATGGAAATGGCTGTGGTGTTGCCGGAACAAACGCCCGCGATGTCGGCTGTTGTCCAGGCCGATGGCGCGGATGTCCGGCCGGATGAGGTGCAAGCCGGGCCGAGCGCCGCCCCTGCGGGCATACCGGCATTGAAATCCGCGAGCACGCTGGTGCAATCCACCGTTCCCGCGCCGGACGTGTCCGCCCCGCCTGCGACGACCTCGACCAAGCTGCGTATCGTGTTCGACGGTGAGTCCTGGTCTGAGATTAAAGATGCGACAGGCAAGATATTGTCGTCGCAGATCAACGCGCCGGGCAGCGAGCTCAATCTCAACGGTAGAGCACCGTACGACCTGGTCATAGGCAATGCCAGGACCGTGCATCTGTACCGTCGCGGCAAACCGGTGGATTTAACGCGCTACATCAATAAAACGAGCGAAGTCGCGCGCTTGACGCTGGAATAAGCAGAATGGAACTCATTAAACGCCGCCCTTCGCAACGGGTCATCGTAGGCAATGTGATGCTGGGCGGCGGCGCGCCCATCGTGGTGCAGTCCATGACCAATACCGACACGGCGGATGCCGAGTCTACCGTCAAGCAGGTGTTCGAGTTGGCCGAGGCCGGTTCGGAACTGGTGCGCATCACGGTCAACACGCCGGAGGCGGCGGCGCAAGTCGCCCGCATACGCGCGCGCTTGGACGAGCTGGGCTGTGGCGTGCCGCTGGTGGGCGATTTTCATTACAACGGACACCGCTTGCTCAGGGACTATCCAGATTGCGCGCAGGCCTTGGCGAAATACCGCATCAATCCGGGCAACGTCGGACGCAGCCGCACTGAAGAAGACCCGTTCACGATGATGATAGAGACCGCCATTCAGTTCGATAAGCCGGTGCGTATCGGCGTGAACTGGGGCAGTCTGGACCAGAGTCTGGTGGTGCGCATGATGGATGAGAATTCGCGTCTGCCGCAACCTTTGGATGCCAGCCATGTGACCCGCGCCGCGCTGATCGCCTCGGCACTGGAGAGCGCGCAACGTGCCGAGAAACTGGGCATGGCGAAGAACCGCATCGTGCTGTCGTGTAAGGTCAGCGACGTGCAAGACCTGATCGCCGTGTATCGTTCTTTGAGTGCGCAATGCGACTACGCATTGCATCTGGGCCTGACCGAAGCGGGCATGGGCTCGAAAGGTATCGTCGCCTCGACCGCGGCACTGTCCGTGTTGCTGCAAGAAGGCATAGGCGACACGATACGCATCTCGTTGACGCCAGAGCCGAACGGTTCGCGCTGCCAAGAAGTGGTGGTGGGGCAGGAAATATTGCAAACCATGGGCTTGCGTGCTTTCTCGCCTATGGTCACCGCTTGTCCCGGTTGCGGACGTACCACCAGCGTGTTTTTCCAAGAGTTGGCATTGAGCATCCAGAACCATCTGCGCACGCAGATGCCGTTGTGGCGGGCTCAGTACGAAGGCGTGGAAAACATGACGGTGGCGGTGATGGGCTGTGTGGTCAACGGCCCGGGCGAAAGCAAGCTGGCGAACATCGGTATCAGTCTGCCGGGGACGGGCGAGAGCCCCGCCGCCCCGGTATATATCGACGGAGAGAAGGCGGTGACTTTGCGCGGTGACAACATCTCGGCGGAATTTACCGGTCTCGTCGATGACTATGTGGCAAAAAAATATCCAAAACGCACCGCCGCATCACCCAAGGTGGCGCGGAACATACCGATTCAAGTAGTCAACAAATAAAGGATGAAACGGGAAGGGTGAAATGGGAAGGGCGGACAGCGCGCTGGTTTGCCCTTTTCTTCCCCATTTCCCCTGCTCTGGGATTGAAAAATGAGTAACGAAACTTTGCAAGCCGTGCGCGGTATGAACGACATTCTGCCCGATGAGGCGGAGCTGTGGTTGTGGTTCGAAGGCGTGGTGCGAGACTGGCTCGACAGCTACGGTTATCGCAACATCCGCATGCCGCTGGTCGAGCCGACCAGTTTGTTCAAACGCGCCATCGGCGAGGTGACCGACATCGTCGAAAAAGAGATGTACAGTTTCCAGGATAGCCTTAACGGCGACCAGCTCACGTTGCGTCCCGAAGGCACGGCTTCCTGCGTGCGCGCCGTGCTGCAACACAATCTGCTGTATAACGCACCGCAGCGCCTGTACTACAGCGGTCAGATGTTCCGCCACGAACGCCCGCAAAAAGGGCGTTACCGCCAATTCCATCAGGTCGGCGTCGAGGCCTTGGGCTTCGCCGGGCCGGATATCGACGCGGAACAGATCCTGATGTGCGCGAGGCTGTGGAAAAAACTCGGCTTGCGCGACGTGACTTTGCAGCTGAATACCTTGGGCGATACCGCATCGCGCTTGCGTCATCGCGCCAAATTGATCGCGTATTTTGAGCAACATGTTTCATGGCTGGATGATGAAGCCAAGCGACGTTTATACACCAATCCGCTGCGCATTTTGGATAGTAAAAATCCGGCGATGCAAGATCTGATTGCGGGCGCGCCCAAGTTGATGGACGAATTGGAAGCGGAGGCATTGGAGCATTTCGCGGCGGTGCAGGCGACCCTCAAACAACACGACATCGCGTTCGAGATCAATCCGCGTCTGGTGCGCGGCTTGGATTACTACAACCGCACGGTATTCGAATGGGTGACCACACGCCTGGGCGCGCAAGGCACGGTATGCGCGGGCGGACGCTATGACGGGCTGATCGAACAGATAGGCGGGAAACCCTCGCCCGCGATGGGTTTTGCGATGGGCGTGGAACGGCTGTTGGCGTTGTTGCAGGACGATGGATTGGGCCTGCCCAAGCCGGCAGTGGACGCGTATGTTGTGCATCAAGGCGTGCTGGCCGCACAACTGGCGAGCCGTGTGGCGGAGCAGATGCGCGATGAAAGTTTGCGTGTGGTGATGCATTGCGGTGGCGGCAGTTTCAAGTCGCAAATGAAAAAAGCCGATGCCAGCGGCGCGTTGGTGGCGGTGGTGATCGGTGACGATGAGGCGCAGGCCGGGCAAGTCAGCGTGAAACCGATGCAGGGCGGTATACAGGTTAGGGTGAGCGTTGAACAACTCAACGCCACGATTCGGCAATTTATCAAGCAGGAGTGAAAACATGGCATCACTAGATTTGCAGGAACAGGAACAACTCGAAGGTATGAAAGCGTGGTGGAACGACAATGGTAACTGGGTGCTGGGCGTCACGCTGTTCGCCGTGATCGCGGTCGGTGGCTGGCGCGGCTGGCACTATTACCAAGCCAAGCAGGCCAATGAAGCCGCGACGTTTTATGAGCAGTTCAACGAGCAGCTTGCCACCAATGATGCCAAGCGGATCAACGATGCGGCCGCGGTCGTGATGGACAAGTATGCGGGGACGATCTATGCAGCCCGCGCCGCGCTGGCTGCCGCGCAGGTCAACGAGCAAAGCAAGGCGATCCCGCAGGCCAAGACGCAATTGCAATGGGTGTTGAACCACGCTGCGGAAGCGACCCTGAAGGATGTGGCGCATTTGCGTTTGGCTTCGATCTTGCTGGACGAAAAAAATTATGCCGACGCGCTCAAGCAATTGGACGCGACGCATCCCGCCGCATTCGACGGTTTGTATGCCGATTTGAAAGGCGATGTGTTGAGCGCGCAGGGCAAGAACGATGAGGCCCGCATCGCTTACCAGCAGGCTTACGACAAGACCGATGCGAGAAGCACTTACCGCCAGTTGATCCAGATGAAGCTGGATGATCTGGGAGCGGGTAAATGATTCTGCGTCGCCTGCTGTGGGTTTTTGTCGTGCTGGCTTTGAGCGCCTGCTCAAGCAGCCCGAAGCGCACGGGGCCGCAACCGACCCCGCTTACGGAATTCAAGCAGACGGCAAATTTCACGACGCGCTGGCATGCGCAGCTGGGCGATGCGGGCAATTATTTATTGCGTCCCGCGATAGGCAAAACCATGATAGTCGGCGCGTCTTCCAAGGGTGTGTTGACGGCTCTGGAGCGCGGCAACGGCAAGCTTTTGTGGCAGGTTAATACCGGGATGGTGGTATCGGGCGGGGTGGGCGGTGACGAGTCTATGTGGGTGGTGGGCGGTGACAAGGGCGATGTGCTCGCCTATGACACAGCCGGAAAGTCCTTGTGGAAGAGCAAAGTCTCCAGCGAAGTATTGAGCGTGCCGCAGCTCGCCGATGGCGTGGTGGTGGTGCGCAGCGGTGACGGGCGTATCGCCGGGTTGTCCGTTGCCGACGGGAAACGCATGTGGTCGTATGACCGTGCCACGCCCGCTCTGGTGGTGCGCAGTTTTGCCAGCGTGACCATACAGCGCGGCATCGTTTACGCGGGTTTCGCGGCCGGCAAGATCGTCGCGCTGGACATCAGGAGCGGCAGCCTGATTTGGGAGAATTCCGTGTCGCAACCGCGCGGCAATACCGAGCTGGACCGCATCAGCGACATCACCAGCAACGTCGTGATCGATGACGAGCAGGCGTGTGCCATCGCATTCCAGGGGCGCGTGGCGTGCTTCGATGTGGCGCAGGGCAACCCTTTGTGGAACCGCGATATTTCCAGCGACAAAGATATGATGTTGTTGCGCAGGTATCTGTATCTCACCGATGTCGAAGGGGTGGTGATGGTTTTGGATAAGACCAGCGGCAGCTCGCTGTGGAAGAACGAGCAGTTGATGTTGCGCGACATCAGCGCGCCGTATTCATTTTCCGAATTCGTCGTGGTGGGTGACTTCGAGGGGTATTTGCATGCCCTGAATCGTGAAGACGGTCACCTGGTCGCGCGCGTCAAGCTCGATGACAGCCCGGTTGCAGGCGCACCTCTGGAACTGGATGGCGGGCTGCTGGTGCAAACCCATAACGGCGGCCTGTATTCGTTAACATTACATTAAAGAAAGTATCGCCATGTTGCCCACACTCGTTTTAGTTGGTCGTCCAAATGTGGGCAAGTCCACTCTATTTAATCGCCTCACGCGCAGCCGTGACGCGCTGGTCGCCGATCAGCCGGGGCTGACCCGCGACCGCCACTACGGGCGCGGCAGGGTGGGCGAGCGGCCATTCCTGGTGGTGGACACCGGGGGCTTGGAGCCGGTCGCCAAAGACGGCATCATGTTCGAGATGGCGAAACAAAGCCGCCAGGCTGTGGACGAGGCCGACGTGGTATTGTTCATCGTCGATGGCCGCGCCGGATGCACGCCGCAAGACATGATCATCGCGACACAACTGCGCAAGACCGGCAAACCGATTTTGCTGTTGGTGAACAAGGCCGAAGGCATGATGCGCAGCAAGATCACGGCAGATTTTTTCGAGCTGGGCCTGGGCGAACCGTATCCGGTCTCTTCCGCGCACGGCGATAACGTGACGGAAGTCATCGAGATCGCGATGGAAAATTTCCCCGAAGAAATCGAGGAAGAGGTCGTCGGCGAAAAGCCGCCCAAGCTCGCCATCGTCGGTCGCCCCAACGTGGGCAAGTCCACACTGGTGAATGCCATTCTCGGCGAGCAACGCGTGATCGCCTTCGACCAGCCCGGTACCACCCGCGACAGTATCTACATCGATTTCGAGCGTGACGGCAAGGCCTACACCATCATCGACACCGCCGGGGTGCGGCGGCGCGGCAAGGTCGAGGAAGCTGTCGAAAAATTCTCCGTCATCAAGACCATGCAGGCCATCGAAGATGCCAACGTGGTGGTGCTGGTGGTGGATGCGCGCGATCAGATCACCGAGCAGGACGCGCATGTCGCGGACTATGTGCTGCAAGCTGGGCGCGCGCTGGTGCTGGCGGTCAACAAGTGGGACGGGCTGGACGATCACCAGCGCCTGATGGTGAAAAACGACATCGAGCGCAAGCTGCATTTCCTGAGTTTTGCCAAACGCCACTACATCTCCGCCCTCCACGCAAACGGCATTCCCGGTGTGTTGAAATCGGTGGATGAAGCCTATGCGGCGGCGATGATGAAAATGTCCACGCCCAAGCTGACCCGCGCTTTAATTTCCGCGCTCGACAAACAGCTCCCGCCCAAAGGCGGGCGCTTCCTGCCCAAGATGCGCTACGCCCATCAGGGCGGCAGTAACCCGCCGTTGATCGTGATACACGGCAGCGGTCTGGATGAAGTGCCGGCCAGTTACACGCGCTATTTGGAGCGGACCTTCTGCGAGATATTCAGGCTGCAAGGCACGCCGATGAAGATCCAGTACAACTCCAGCAAGAACCCGTTCGAAGGCAAAAAACCGCGTGCGCTGACCGAAGCCGAGCAACGCAAGGCGCATCGCGCGCGGATACGAGGACGGAAACTGTACGGTTGATTGGGCGAGTCTGACGCCAGTTAATATGCGTGTTATCCCTAGGGGGAATCATGAGCTACCCAGTTACAAACGGCGCGCACCATATCGGCCTTACCGTATCGATGCTGGAAGAAAGCGCAAATTTCTTTACCGCTTTGCTTGGCTGGAAAGAGGTCAAGAGGAACGAGGAATATCCAGTCATTTATGTCAGTGATGGCAGCATCATGCTCACTCTCTGGGCAGTCAAGCAGGAGCCCTCTATCCTGTTCAATAGACATAAAATATTGGTCTGCACCATGTTGCTTTTAATGTCGGCAATCAGGATGACTTAAACACCCTTCACCAACGATTAACCGCCAACGGAATCAAGATAGAGTTTGCGCCGGAGCAATTAGGGGCGGGGCCTGCAAAACACATGATGTGTTATGAGCCCAGTGGCATTAGAGTGGAATTTATATGGATGGGCAAATAGGCGAGGCAAGCATTCTTGCGTCAACGGCCATTGGGAAGGGAGCTCGCCACTTTGAACAGAGTCGCAATGGCCGCAGCAAAGGCACTGGACTCTACTCGCTCCAATAGCGAGCGTAGGGTGGGCAAGCCTTATCTGCCCACGCGGTTATTACAAATTGGTGGGCAGGAAAAACTTGCCCACCCTACAGAAAATGGGCAGGAATTCGGGGTCACAAAAATTCGGAGTCAGGTCCTGCATTGATGCATTGCGTTAAATTCGTACTATCGCTCTGATTTTATTTCGCCGTAGAATGAAACATATGAAAACCGCAGAACTTCTAGAATCGTTGTTTGATGAGCAAGTCCAGTATGTTCTGGTGGGCGGCCTGGCGGTGCAGCTACATGGTTTTTTGCGTTCCACTTTTGACATTGATTTGGTGCTGGCAATGGACGATGCAAACCTCGTTCGATTCATCACCGTCGCGAAGGGATTTGGATTGGTTCCGGCTATTCCAGTGGCTATCGACTCGCTCAGAAACGATGCGCAAATCGAGCAGTGGTATCGCGAAAAAGGCATGTTGGCATTCTCGCTCAGAGAGCCGCAAGTCGGTGGTAGTGTGGTGGATGTTCTGGTGCGACCGGATGTGCCGTTCGAGACGCTTAATGCAAATGCGATTGCGGGTGATTTGTTCGGGCGTAAAGTGCGCATCGCATCGATTGAAGATTTGTTGGTAATGAAGCGCATCTCGAATCGCCCCAAGGATCAAATCGACATCATGGCACTCGAAAAAATTCTGCGCGGAGAAGACCCCAATGCTTGAATTCACCAACCCACCGCGTACCGTTATTCCCGAAGAGTTGATGCTTAAACGCATCGCGCAATCCGAGCAGATGCGCGAATTTTTTATCCAGATGTGGTTGCAGAATCCGGAACTGGCCAAGCAGGGTGGCGAGCAAGTGCAACGAATTTTGCTGCCGCTTGTAGCGAATATGTGCGCGACTTGATACGCCGCGATCAGGAGCGCGCACAGTTCGCAATTTGTTGCTGGACGGCGCGCGCTCCGGCTTCCGGTTTGGCCGATAAAAAAATATTTTTCCGTACTGCGTTCCAGTATCAAGCAACACTTTCCCAAAGCAAAATGAAACCCGTCGTCCGCCGCGCGGGCAGACCGGGATGTACATGAAGCGCCTCCGTTTTCGTCCGACTGATTTCGTTTTTAAGGGCGAGCACCTCATTTTTCCTCGGTCCTTTGGCAAGTTGCTGCTTTTGTTTTAGCCAGACATAAAGACTTTTGTCCGATATCCCCAAGCGCTTTGCCTCCTCAGCAGCGGAATGCCCGCGTTCAGTAGTTTGTTTGACTGCCTCTTTCTTTTGCCACTGTCATTTATCCGTTTCCTTCGTTTGAGTTTTAATTTCAGTCAAGGAATACGCTCTTACAGGGCAAGGGTGTTCGTTGCTAAGTTTTAATAAACTGTTATGGTAAATATCTTTAACTTTTATTAAGCAAACATCTCTTCGATAATCCTTGCAAGCGTCGAAACTGCATGCTGGTTCGACAAAGGCTTCGTTATGAATGTCAAAAAAATAATAAATTTTAGTTAAATATAAGAGTAAATATAATTAACTTTTATTAATTAAATGCATCTTGCACAATGGATTCAACCGTCGGAATGCAAATGTGACGGTCCCAACAAACCTTTTTAACTATGGCACTAGGAGAACAAACATGGCCGCAAAAAAGTATGAGGCAGGTGTTAAGGAGTATCGGCAGACGTACTGGATGCCGGAATACACACCGTTAGATTCGGACATCTTGGCATGCTTCAAGATCACTCCGCAAGCGGGTGTCGACCGCGAAGAGGCTGCGGCGGCTGTTGCTGCTGAATCTTCGACTGGTACTTGGACCACGGTGTGGACCGATCTGTTGACCGATATGGACTATTACAAAGGGCGTGCATATCGCATTGAAGACGTGCCGGGCGATGACACCTGCTTCTATGCTTTTGTCGCCTACCCGATCGATTTGTTCGAAGAGGGCTCCGTGGTTAACGTGTTTACGTCGTTGGTTGGTAACGTGTTTGGTTTCAAGGCGATTCGTGCCTTGCGCCTGGAAGACGTGCGTTTCCCTCTGCACTATGTGAAAACCTGTGGCGGCCCTCCGCACGGTATTCAGGTTGAACGCGACAAAATGAACAAGTATGGCCGTCCTATGCTGGGTTGCACCATCAAGCCCAAACTGGGTCTGTCTGCGAAGAATTACGGTCGCGCTGTGTATGAGTGCTTGCGTGGCGGCCTGGACTTCACCAAGGATGACGAAAACATAAACAGTCAACCGTTCATGCGCTGGCGTGATCGCTTCCTGTTTGTGCAGGATGCCACGCTGACAGCGCAGGCTGAAACGGGCGAGCGCAAAGGTCACTACCTGAACGTTACTGCGCCGACCTGTGAAATGATGTTGGAGCGCGCAGAGTTTGCCAAGGAAATCGGCGCGCCGATCATCATGCATGACTATATAACAGGTGGCTTTACCGCGAATACGAGTCTGGCCAACTGGTGCCGCAAAAACGGTGTGCTGCTGCATATCCATCGCGCGATGCACGCCGTGCTCGACCGTAACCCGCATCACGGTATTCACTTCCGCGTGCTGACCAAGATTCTGCGTCTGTCCGGTGGTGACCACCTGCACTCCGGCACGGTGGTGGGCAAGCTGGAAGGCGATCGCGCTGCAACGCTGGGTTGGATAGATCTGATGCGTGAATCCTTCATACCGGAAGACCGTTCGCGCGGCATCATGTTTGATCAGGACTGGGGCTCAATGCCGGGCGTCATGCCGGTTGCTTCCGGTGGTATCCACGTGTGGCATATGCCGGCGCTGGTCAACATCTTTGGTGATGATTCGGTCTTGCAGTTTGGTGGCGGTACGTTGGGTCACCCATGGGGTAACGCGGCAGGTGCGGCAGCTAACCGTGTAGCGCTTGAGGCCTGTGTGGAAGCGCGCAATGAAGGCATGGATGTCGAACGCCAAGGTAAGGAAATTCTGACCAATGCAGCGAAATCCAGCCCTGAGTTGAAAATTGCGATGGAAACATGGAAAGAAATCAAGTTCGAATTTGATACGGTAGACAAGCTGGACGTGGTTAACCGTTAAACACACGTCGACAAAAGTTTATAAAACCATTGCGGTGTGCGGCCAACAGGCTGCAACCGCTCACAAGAAAGGAATATGAAATGGCTGAAATACATGACTATGTCTCTACACCTAAATACGAAACGTTTTCGTATTTGCCAGCGATGACGCCGGAAAAAATCCGCCGTCAAATTACTTACCTGATCAAGCAGGGTTGGAATCCGGGAATCGAGCACGTAGAGCCGGCTCGTGCGGATGCTTATTTCTGGTACATGTGGAAGCTGCCGATGTTTGGCGAGCAATCGGTAGATGTGGTGCTTGCCGAACTGGAGGCGTGCCACCGCGCGCACCCGGGAAACCACGTCCGCCTGATCGGTTATGACAACTACTCGCAAAGTCAGGGGACTTCCTTCGTGGTGTTCCGCGGGCGGTAAACAGCGAGACTGTCCGCCGTTGGCGGCGGATACATTTGCATTGCCGAAATGAAAATGTATCCATGAGCAAATTTCGCGGCAAGGTTAAAAGCAGCAAAGTGGCAAAGTAAGGGATATCCAGTACATGCTTCTTGCGCTGGATGCAGAGGGTCTGGCGTTAGTAACGAATGAATACGGAAGGATGAGAGCATGGGCGACTTAACGGCAAACAACAAATCTAATACGGCTGGTTTTACATTGGATAGCGCATCAGGCAAGGCTCTTTCAAGGGCCAGACGTGAAGCAATGTCGCGCGGCGGAAAAGCGGCGCTTGGGCAAGTCAAAGCGGCGCCAAGTGTAAATGCGGCGGCAAGTTCGCGTCCGGCGGTGAGCAATCCGCGTAAGCCGGTGGAAACAATATCCATGCCGCCGGTTAAAGATGTTGCAGCGGCGGCTGAAAAAACTGAACCGGCGTGTGGCTGTGCAGGCGCAGGTGGTAAGACCGAAGCTGAGCGTGAAAATGCAATTGACGATATCTGCTCAATTGTGGCCGATGAGCCAGGAGTGGTCGTGGGGGAGATTGCTTCAGCGGTACGCAAGCTGTGCCAGGAGCGGCGCCGCGCACTTTCCAGTCAGGGAAAGAAGGCTGTAAAAGCAATGAGCATGAAAGCTGCAGCCGGTGCAGGGTTGACTGGCCGTGCTGCCGCCCGTGCGCGCCGCGAGGATTTGTGTGCGAATGGCCGCGGCAATGATGCAGCCTGTCGCCCGTCCGGTCGCGTGCGTCCAGAAGTGGCCGCGAACAAAGTAGAGTTTGGCACTACCTTGAGCGGCACCACAGTAAGTGGTTCGCAGCTGGAGCGCAACAGCAAAATCACTGGTGTTGAAGCCGGTACATGCCGTGCCATTACGGGTACCGAGTACATTGGTGCCGAGCAATATGGGGCATTGTGTTCGTCTACACCTTCACCTTCGCCAGCCAAGGTGGGTGTAGGAATGACAGGCAGAGGACAGCGGGTCAGTGGTGTTGATACGGGTCGCGGAGATAAGGTAACCGGGACGGAGTTGGCTGCGAATAAAACAGTGACTGGCAACGAGTATTTGGGCGCCGACAAGCTGGAGGCGAAAGCAGCTTCCAGGCAGGCACCAGACAAAGTTGGTATGTCTGCTACACGCTCAGGCTCAAATGTGAGCGGAACTGTCGTGGGCCGCAGCGTGAAAGTGACGGGTGATGAGCACGGCAGTTGTTCGGCGATTTCAGGTACGGAGTATACCGGCTCGGAGCAGTTCGAGTCGTTTTGCGATGCGGCTCAACAGGCTGCCTCGCGCGCCCTGATGATCAGTCGTGGTGCTCATGCGGGTACTGGATCGAGTATTGATGCTGGCAACAAGGTAACAGGTGCGGAGCGTGGCGAGTCTATAACGTTAAGCGGTACGCCCTATTCAACAACCAGCCAGCGCGTGTCACAGCGAGGTGCAAATAACAATCCGCACCCATTGGCGCGAGGCCCTGCAAATGCACCGCGTGAAGCAGCGCCTGCAAAACAGTCGCCAATTGTGCAAGGGGCTTTCAGTATCGTTACGCCTGCGCGGACCAGCCAGGTAAGTAATGCCAATAAAATTAGTGGTACAGCATACGGCGCGATTGGCCGTATCACCGGCCCGGTCAATCTGGCAACCGGACTTGTGTCAGGCACACCCGAGTTCCGTTATCAGGATGGCATCGCGCCGATCACGTTGCCAGTCAAGTCTGCGCCAACAGCTGTAGATTCTGTGCGCAACCGTTTGACGGGTGACGGCCGTGAGGGCGGATTTGCAATTACCGGCGCGGCATGGAGACGCAATGAAAGCATAACGGGTACAGAAGGCGCATTTACACAGCGTAACCAGACCATACGTGGTGAGCAGCGCAATCCGATGGTGGGCGCTGCGCAGTTGAAAGAGCGTGAACGTCCCGAGTTGCCGGCAAGCAAAATAACCGGTAGCAGTGGTAACGATGCCAAAGGTTCTGCCATTACATATTCTGGCGGGGCACGCGGTTAAGCAGGAATGACATGGATTGCGCAAGCACATAAACGGATAAGAGACTGAGATGAACACGAGAAACCGCCCAGGGCAACGCATCAGCCCGTTACACACAGCTACTCGCCAGCCTTATGGCCTGGGTACGCCAGCGGGTGTGTTGCAGGCGCGTGCTCGGCAGTCGGTATTTTCATCGCATGAATTTTCACTCAATTCCGATGTGCCGCCCAATCCGGCATGTTCGACAGATTCAGGGCGGCCGTGTCATCACCCTCTCACCAATGAATCGGAGAATCGGCGTTTATTGGCGCATGAAGTGAAGATAAAAAACAGTTTCGATGCAATCGTGCAGGTACTTAAACGTATTGCCAGCTTGCAGCACGAGCCTGATTTTGAACAGCGTGCGCAGGCCATAGCACGCGAACAGCTGGGCTTTGAATTACCTGCCGACATACTGGCGGATGCTTGGGTAGCGGATCTGGACATGCGTGCGCTGTATGGCGAAAGTGTAATGCGAATGTTGCGTTTGTTGGCAGAGCAGGCAAGGCACACGAATCCGCAACAGGATACAGACGAAGCAATGGCATTTTTCCTGGATAGCGGCTATCACGCGGTGGATATATCACCGTGCTCGGATGGTCGCCTGAAAGGGCTGGTGCGCTACATATTGCGTCTGCCCGATGGTGCGGTACGCAGTCGCAAAGCCTATGCCGGAGCCATGTTTGATGTAGATGCAAACGTCAAGCGCTGGGTAGAAACAGAATTGATGCGTTTTCGCGAAGGTCGCCCGGTGACCGCAGATGCGGGCACGCGCTACCTGAAAGTGGCGGTTTATCACTGGAGCAGTTCCAACCCGACGCATGAAGGTTGTGCTGCGCATGGCAGCAATGTGACAGCTGCCGCAGAAGCGGGCTTGAAGCGGTTGAACGAGTTTCGCCAGGCAATTGAAAACAGTTTTTGCTGCGGTGCGTCGGTGGACAACTTGTTGATCGGTGTGGATACGGATACGGATGCCATCAAAGTGCATATACCCGATGCCGATGGTGCAATGAGTTTATACAGGTTTGTGGACAATATTGAGTTGTACCGCGCAACTGTCAATGATGATGCGAGCAGTGCCAGGCTGAAGTTGCACCGCGCAATTCTGGAAGCCAGCGCTATCACAGGCTGGGGGGCGGGAAACGGCGAGCCGCATGAAGGCATGCGCAGACTTATTGCATCACTGCTGATTAACAACCTGTCGCAGATTGAGTATGTGTGCAGCAATTGGGGCGGTCGCTATGCGGATATCGGCCATGCAGAGCGCTTCATCAATGTGGGTGAGGGGTTTGAAGAGTTTCAGATGCGCAATCTGGCCTATCTTGCCCATTTGCATACTGTTGAAGAAGGTGCGCCGGACATGGATGTGGGCATCAAGATTTTTACGAAACTGAATGTGAAGCATGGTTTGCCGATACCGATAGCCATCCACTATCGTTATGACAGCCGGGTGCCGGGATGCAGAGAGCGCTCCGCGGAACGCTGCCAGCGCATCAGGGCGGCAATTGAAGGGCGTTATCCCGATCTGGCAGCAAAAGGTTTGCTGGCGTGCAGCATGACAGTGCAGGACAAGCGTCCGGGCAGCCCGATTGAGCTGGTTGAAGCAATCACGGCATAACCGATTGAGGAGTGAGCAATGAAGATTTGTCAGGTGGAAAAAACATTGGTTTCGACCAATCGCATCAAGCATCTTGGGCACCGCCCATTATTGGTGGTCAGGGAAAAATCCGGTGGGCCGCGGCAGGTAGCGGTGGATGCAGTGGGCTGTGTACCGGGAGACTGGGTCATTTGCGTGGGCTCATCCGCTGCGCGTGAAGCGGCGGGAAGTAAAGATTTTCCAAGTGATTTGACCATTATTGGCATCATCGATCACTGGTTGGAAGCATGATATGGAGATCATGCGCGTAGTGTCTGACCTGGTGGCGACGCGCCGTGTGCCAGAGCTGATGAATGCATCGCTGAGGGTGCTGGAAGATGTGCAGGGCAAACTCAGTGTGGCATGTGATCCGGTCGGTGCGCCACCGGGCAAGTGGGTGATAACAACAGGTGGTTCTGCAGCACGCATCGCAACAGGTGACAAGGCGACGCTGACGGATCTGACGATATGCGGAATTATTGATTCGTGGGACGCCGGCGACGGCAAATAAGCAGGTTTTTTAATTTAATCAAGGAGAGCGGAAATGGCAAACGTAAGCGGAATAGCATTGGGAATGATTGAAACTCGCGGTCTAGTACCTGCAATTGAAGCAGCAGACGCAATGACGAAAGCAGCGGAAGTTCGTCTGGTCGGTCGTCAGTTCGTTGGCGGTGGTTATGTAACCGTGTTGGTACGGGGTGAAACCGGTGCGGTAAACGCAGCCGTGCGTGCCGGCGCGGATGCGTGCGAGCGCGTGGGTGACGGCCTGGTGGCAGCGCACATCATCGCCCGCGTTCACTCAGAGGTAGAAAACATCCTGCCGAAAGCAGTCACAGAGTAAACAGTAAAAAATTTTTTAACTTTATTCAACCAGAGAAGGAATACTGAAAATGGCAAACGTAAACGGAGTAGCACTGGGCATGATTGAAACCCGCGGACTGGTACCGGCAATTGAAGCGGCAGACGCAATGACGAAGGCAGCGGAAGTTCGTCTGGTCGGCCGCCAGTTCGTTGGCGGCGGTTATGTAACCGTGCTGGTGCGAGGTGAAACGGGTGCGGTAAACGCAGCCGTGCGTGCCGGCGCGGATGCGTGCGAGCGCGTGGGTGACGGCCTGGTGGCAGCGCACATCATCGCCCGCGTGCATTCGGAAGTAGAGAGCATCCTGCCCGATACAGTTGCAAAATAATTAAAAGCAGTTTGAAAATATATTTACCTGAAAAGGAGTAATGAAAATGGCAACCGTAAATGGAATAGCACTGGGAATGATAGAAACCCGCGGTTTGGTTCCTGCAATTGAAGCGGCAGACGCAATGACGAAGGCAGCGGAAGTTCGCCTGGTTGGTCGTCAGTTCGTCGGTGGCGGATATGTAACCGTGCTGGTGCGCGGTGAAACGGGTGCGGTAAACGCAGCCGTGCGTGCCGGCGCGGATGCGTGCGAGCGCGTGGGTGACGGCCTGGTGGCAGCGCACATTATTGCTCGCGTGCACTCAGAAGTTGAAAACATTCTTCCCGAGAGCCCTGAAGCAGGCAGCAGCAGCGGTCTTGACGGCGACTTGAGCTAAGACTAGGCAATCGAGATCAATGGAGTTGTTCACATGCAGCCAGACCCAAGATTAAGCGGACATCTGACACGTGCACTTAGCCATGAGCTGGCGGCAGTTCAGCAGTATCTGATGCAAGCCAAACTGGTTGGCCTGTGGGGTATGCCGGAAATGAGCAGGCAAATTTGCAAGGATGTTCACGAAGAGCTGGAGCACGCTGAGCGGCTGATGGAAAGAATGCTGGTGTTGGGTGTGCCTTCCAACGCCACACAGCTACCACCTGTGCGTACCGGACGCTGTTTGGAGGAAATGTGGCAGATCAACCGCTTGCTTGAAATTGATGCGGTGCGTTTATATGAAGAGGGGTCGCATTACTGCGCGCGCATAGGTGACATAGAGACGCAGGCGCTGTTCGAAGGAATTCTGAAAGAGGAATTGGGTCATTTGGGCGAGCTTGAACGCCTTCTGCTGTCGGCACAACAAAAAGGAGCAAAGTCATGAGCATGACAAATGGGATAAACGCTGTTGCTGAATCCGGTTCGGAACACGTGGCAGCTTTTAATCAGCGCTTCGACTTTGGCAGTTATGGGCAGACCCGTCAGTTTCTTGATCAGTTGGCCGATCTGTCCAAACGCGAAGAATACTATCCGGATGTGAGCTTTGGAAAAACGTACGTCAACATCAGTATCGATAGTGCCGGCCAAACTACACTCCGCGAACGCGATTCCTCCTTTATCTTGGATATGCAGGAGCTGGCAAGAAAGACGCGAGATTGATCATGCGCAGGTCTGGGGAGAGCTCGGCTGGTTGCACCACCTTGGGGAGCCGCGATGACTAACCGGATTATTGCTGTGATCAACCAGAAGGGCGGAACCGGCAAAACAACGCTGGCGCTAAACCTGGCGGCGGGTTTGTCGAGGAGGGGGTCGGTTCATGTGGTTGACGCCGATCCCCAGCGTTCGGTGACTCAGTGGGTCGGCATGGGTGGCGGAAATTCTGGTTTGCCGGGAGTCGCGCAGTTGGTCGGGAATCCGACGGCGGTACTGGAGAAATTGATGCGCAATCATCGTTATGTGGTTGTCGATTGTCCGCCCATGGTGCAGGGTGAAACGGTCGCGACAATCATGCACATGGCACATCAGGTGTTGATACCGGCACTGCCTTCACCGATTGATTTGTGGGCCAGTGTGGACATGGCGGTTGCTGTAAACGAAGCGAAAAAGCACAACCCCCGTTTGGGCGCTTATCTGGTGCTTAACCAGCTGGAGATACGAAATGCATTGTCGCGCGATATGCGCGAAGCAGTGGCCGGATTTGATGTGCCGGTCTTGACGGCATCCATGCAAAGGCGAGCGGCTTATCGCACTGCCGCGATTGAAGGACAAAGTGTTTACGGTTTGGGTAAACGCGGTATGCAGGCGGTGGGAGATATTGAAGCAATCATCGAGGAGATTCTATGTCTGTAAAGAAAATGGGATCCAAACTCGCACAAGGTGTGCGGCAGGTTATGGAACAGAACAAAACAGCGGATGCATTAGAGCAGGTTGACCAGAGCAGCTTGATCACACCCCAGGTGGATGCTCCAGCCGATAAGAAACCTGCGTCTGCAACAGTGGCAAGTAACGGGTTGCCCAGCAGTCGCGATGCTGAATATAAAGTTCTACACCCAGAGCGTGTCTGGCCAGATTAAGGACGGATCAGGAATGCGTGCTGAGCTGTGTGCTGAATCCAGTAACAGCTGAATCAGAGTGTGAACTTCCTGATGATGTATGCCAGCACGGTCGACCTTCAGAGTCGATATTAATTATTTTGTCAGGAAACATCATGAGTGTAATTGATCAATACAAAATCGAAAAACAACCCTACTACCGTGCGGTGGCCGACGAGGTTGACCTGTACGAATCGGCCTATTCCGTGCGCATGCCGATGATGCTGAAAGGCCCCACCGGTTGCGGCAAGACACGTTTTGTAGAGTACATGGCATGGAAGCTGGGCAGGCCTTTGATTACCGTAGCCTGTAACGAAGACATGACCGCATCGGATTTGGTCGGCCGTTTCCTGCTGGATGCCTCCGGTACGCGCTGGCAGGATGGTCCACTGGCCATCGCGGCCAGATTGGGGGCGATCTGCTATCTGGATGAAGTGGTCGAGGCGCGCCAGGACACGACCGTCGTGATACACCCCTTGACAGATGCTCGCCGCGTATTGCCGCTGGAGAAAAAGGGCGAACTGATACAGGCCCACCCGAATTTCCAGTTGGTCATTTCATATAACCCCGGTTACCAGTCATTGATGAAGGATTTAAAACAGTCCACCAAGCAGCGTTTTGGCGCGCTGGATTTTAATTATCCCTCACATGAAATCGAGGCAGAAATTGTTGCGCATGAAACCAAGGTGTCGCTGGAGGTCGCGAGCAAGCTGGTGTCGATTGCCGAGCGTGCGCGCAATCTCAAGGGTCATGGACTCGATGAAGGCATCTCAACCCGTATGCTGATCTATGCGGGCAGCCTGATTGCAAGCGGCGTAAACCCTCTATCCGCCTGCCAGATGACACTGGTGCGACCGATTACCGACGATCCGGATATGCGGGATGCGCTGGATGCGGCAGTTAGCACCTTTTTTTAACTTGGAAAGTTAAACCTGAAAACGAACAGTTAGCCTCCACACACCATAGGGATCCGCAGCATGGCAGTTGAACTCGAAAAATATCAGGATATATTGGACGAGCTCGGCGAGCACGCCGGCGAAGTCTTGCGGGCATCCTGGGGTGAGGCAGCGCGAGTCTTCAGCTCGCGGGGAATTGAAAAATATTACCTTGAAGGCGCAACCGGACTCAAATCATTGGGCCGTGGCACTGATCTGGTCGTCTCCTTTATCCAGAGCGCTCCGGCTGTGGCACGCGAGCTGGGAGAAGATGCGGTCAGCGACATGCTGGCCGCAACGATCAAGATGTATTCCAAAACCAGTGCCTCAGTGATTGCTGCAATTTTTTCCAGCAGCCCGGTGGCAGCGGCACGGCTGGGCGATCCCGAGCTCTTTCGCGGTTATCTGCATCTGCTGGATACTCTGCTGGCACAGGCACCGCGCGGCCTGAAGCCGATGCTGGATCACCTTGATATATTGCTCGGCCAGCTCACGCTGGGCGGCTTGCGCCGCTGGGCCTTGTGGGGTGCACAGGCGCACAAAACCAATTTTGACGGCCAGCTCAAATACTTCAGTCTGGAAAGCCCCGAGTCCGTGGGTGTGTTGCAAAAGGAACGCAAGGGTACATTGTTCATCGACGTGCAGCGGCGCATGGGTATGTATTTGCGCGCGCTATGGGCGCGTGATTTTTTCATGCGTCCCACCAGCGGTGATTTTGAAAAGCGTGAAGGCTATCAGCCCTATATCGATGGCTACATCATCCACTTGCCCGACGCCTATGATGACTATGTTTACACCACAGCCGAAGGCGAGGAAAAGCGTGTCACCGGCATCGAGCTCTATCGTGCCAGTGCGGCTCATGCAGCCTGCCATCAGGTCTATACCACAAAGCAGTATGACGATACCGGCCTGAGCGCATTGCAACTAGTGTTGAGCGGGCTGGTCGAGGATGCGCGTATCGAAAAACTGGCGATGGAAAAATTTCCCGGCCTCAGGCAGGCTTGGTCTGTATTGCACACCGCCACCCCGCAATCCGGCGAGACTTCAGTTGCACTGATGCAAAGACTGGCGCGGCGTTTGCAGGATGAAAATTATTACGACAGCCACGCCTGGGTTGCGCTCGGCCTTCGTCTGTTTAATGAGAAAAATGAACAGGAAAACGTGACCGAATGGGTGGTGGAAATCGGCAAGCAGCTGGCAGCCGAATTGCAGCTCATGGGTGTGACCTACAGCCATTCCAACGACCACATCGACATCCCCTACCGCGACGATAACCGCTACATGTGGGAGTTTGAGGATATACGCGAGACCGGACAGGTTATCGCCGGTGTGAGTTCACAGCAGATACGCAAAACGGTCAGCGTAATGGAAATGATCAATGCGCTCGACGTGCCGGGTGCAGGTGATGATGCCAATGAAATATGGGTGCTGAACAGCGAGTTTTTCCGCGACGAGGAAAGCAC
>JABEVF010000079.1 GCA_013043965.1 Gallionella sp.
CGGCTGTTCGCGCTGCATCAGGCGGGCGCGTTCTTCGTGACCCGAGCCAAGCGCGGCATGGATGCGCGCAGGGTGTACTCGATACCTACCGACCGCAACACCGGCATCATCTGCGACCAGCGCATCGCGATGAACGGCTTCTACATCTCGCAGGACTATCCCGAGCAGTTGCGGCGCATCCGTTTCAAAGACCCGGAGTCCGGCAAGACGCTGGTGTTTCTGACCAACAACACCGCCTTGCCCGCACTGACGATTGCCGCGCTGTACAAGAGCCGCTGGCAGGTCGAACTATTTTTCAAGTGGATCAAACAGCACCTGCGCATCAAGCGTTTCATCGGCAACAGCGAGAATGCAGTTATGAGAAACTTTTATCCCGGCACCGGGAAGACGCAGATCTGGTGCGCCGTCACCACTTACGTGCTGATTGCCATTGTCAAAAAGGAGCTTCAACTCGATGCTTCTCTCTACTCTTTGCTACAGATTCTATCGGTGTCTGTTTTTGAGAAAACCCAGCTATCTCAAGCCTTCGCAGGCAGTGGGCAGTTCGCAGATCGGGCAGATTTTTATAACCAACTAAATTTGTTCGATTTTTAACCGGACACTACTGGGAAATAATCATGAAAATTTTTTTCGTTGCGGTTGCATTGACTGTTCTGAGCACCCCGGTCTGGGCTGCTTCTAGGACTGTAACGTTATCTATCCCTTCGATGGATTGTGAAGTGTGCCCGATCACAGTGAAAAAAGCACTGAGCAAGGTTCCTGGGGTGAGCCAGTCAACTGTCAACTTTGACAAGCGACAGGCCACCGTCACATTCGACGATTCCAAGACCAGTGTCGATGCCTTGACACGCGCCACCATGGATGCTATCCATCCACACTGGCGATAGACACGAAATGAATACAATTATCTTGGAGTCAACACTGACCTGCCCAAATTGCGGGCATAGCAAGAGCGAGACGATGCCTACCGATGCCTGCCAGTGGTTCTACGAGTGCGAGCAATGCCACACTGTGCTCAAACCAAAACCCGGCGATTGCTGTGTTTATTGCTCATATGGCTCTGTACCGTGCCCTCCTATTCAGGAACACGGCAAGGGGGGATGCCACAGTTAGTGGGGCTGAATAACTACATGCGCTCTAGGGGCGGCAGTGGAAACTGCGTTTTGGTGGCATGTATAATAATAGAATGAACTCGATGAAAGACAAAATCTGAAATGGGTGATGGAGAGTTGATAAGTTTCATGCTCCACACATCCTACCTGCTGTCATGTTGAAATGTGACTTCTCCATGAGACCCATTTTCAACCGCCTCGCGCGCGATATGCGAAATTACCTCGGCCTGGGAACAAGGGAATCATTGTTTGTCTTGCAGGAAGCGCGCAATGGGAGCCGGTTGGCCGATGTCCAGCGCCGCATCCGGATATATCTACAAGCCTTGTGGGACTGCGATTTTGTTATCAAGCCCATTGCAGGTGATTTTGAAAATATTGAAAGAGCGCAGCCTTTCATCAAGAATGGCTTTATCAATTTACCAAATTATTATTACGACTCTAAACCAGACGGTGTAAGGCACATCACGGGCCTGGATACCTATCGCGCAGCTTCCGCCCATGCCGCAGCCCACATCGTTTACTCGCAGAACCATTTCTCTGAAAAATCGTTCGACAAATGGCAAAAAACGATGATTTCCACGATTGAGGATGCGCGAGTGGAAGCATTGTCGATACGCAGATTCCCAGGCCTGAAACAACTCTGGAGCAGGCAGCATACAGCCACCCCCCTGCATAACAAGACTTTCGGTGACTATCTCAATCGCCTCGCCCGCGCATTGCTGGATGAGAGCTACCAGGACGACGATCCTTGGATCGTCCAAGGACGGGCACTGTTCAAAGCTGCGGATGATCTGGAAAGCAATGATATTTCCCGGGACCTGGGTTTGGCGCTTGCGCGTGCGTTCGAGAAAAAGAAAATCAAGTTCAATGTCCGATCGGACCAACCTGGTGCGCGCTATCGTGACGACAACCGCCACCTATGGGAAGGGGCAAAATTGGATCTCGGCCAAGGACAGGAATTACCCAGCTATTTTTTCACGTTTAAATTGCTCTTAACCAGCAACGAAGTATCCAGCACGGACAAAGAAATCAAACACCCCCCGGTTAAAAGTATGGCAAATGGAGCCTCCGCTTCGGAGACATATATTTATCCGGAATGGGACTACCGAAGCCAGATCGAGACCCCGTCCTGGGTGACCTTACGGGAAATAAGTCCCAAGCCCGGGGAGCTTAAAATCATCGACGACATCATCGCTCAGAACAGTCATCTCATATCGCGCATGAAGAACCTGCTCAACATCATCCGTGATAGAGGGATGCGTCGCATCAGGAAACTCGAGGAAGGCGACGAAATAGACATCAACGCCGCCATCCGTGCACAGATCGATATCAGACTGGAGGCGCAGCCCGATACCCGGATCATGATGCGCTCGGCCCGAAAGGCTCGCGACATCTCGGTGCTTGTGCTACTTGATCTGTCCAGCTCGGCGAATCAGAAGATCCATGGGCAAGACCACACCGTGCTACAACTTACCCAGCAAGTTTGCGTCCTATTTGCCGATGCTCTTGAAACAGTCGGGGATCCATTCGCCATCCACGGCTTCTGTTCCAAAAGCCGGCACGATGTTGAGTATTTCAGATTCAAGAATTTCGACCAGCCCTACGACGACGTTCCGAAAAGCAAGATTGCCGGCATGACTGGACAACGTTTTACCCGCATGGGAGCGGCGATACGCCATGCCGCTCATCATCTCAACCAGCAAAAGTCCAGGAAAAAGCTGTTGATGATTATTACTGACGGTGCGCCAGCCGACATCGACGTACATGACCGACAATACCTGCGTTATGACGCAAAGATAGCGGTCAAGGAAGCCACACGCAGTGGTATACATACTTATTGCATCGGCCTCGATCCCAAAGCCGACGAATACATCTCACGGATATTCGGTGCGAAAAACTATATGGTGGTCGACCATGTCAAAAACCTGCCAGAGAAAATGCTCCTGATTTATGCAGCACTTACGCTTTAGTTATCCCACATGAAAAGCATCCCCCCGTACCGTTGGAAAAGAAGGATTGTTCAGTTCGCAACGCTAATACTGATCGTACTGGTTCCAGCCAGCGGATTGTTGCGTATCGATCTGACCAGCGCGAGTTTCTTGATTCTGGGTCATCAGGTTTTATGGTCTAACTTCACCTTGGTGTCAGGTCTCGCGCTGGTTTTTGTGACGGGACCTATACTGACCTATATGACCATCGGTACAGTCTGGTGCGGTTGGGCCTGTCCGCAGAACCTGCTTTCAGAATGGGCGGACAAACTAACTCACAAATTACTTGGGAAACGCGCAAGCGTGAGGGTGGAAGACAAGGAGTTCAAAGTTGCCGAAACGAAAAACAACCTGCTAAATTGGATCGTGCTCGGAACCATCTTTTTGGCAGCGTCATTAGTTATCGCACTGATTCCTTTTTTATTTTTTTATTCGCCCAGATACCTTTGGGAAATGGTGACTTTCAGCAATACTCAAAAGTTATCAACGTTCATATTCTATTTGTTGATAGTCTTCCTCGTGTTCGCCGACATTGCATTCATACGCTATTACCTATGCGACTACGCTTGCTTTTACCGTATCGGACATAAGATGTTCAAAACGCATGAAACATTGCATGTGATCTACGATGCAGCACGCTCGTCGGATTGCAGTAAATGCAATTACTGCGAGACGGTCTGTATTACAAACATTCAGCCGATTGATATCAAGCCCTACGACAGTTGTATTAACTGCGGTGAATGCATAGATGCGTGTGACCGTCTGCACCAAAAATCCGGTACTGACGGCCTGTTGGATTTTAAGCTGAGTTCGAAATCGGCTAACACAACTTGGCAGCAGAAAATGGGTAGTATGTTGTCGCAAACAAATTGGCTGGTAGCAACACTATTCTTGGCCGGAACCGCCATGATGGTGTGGGGCATAGAGACGCAACCAAAAGAGTTGCCGGTGATACCGCTTGCCGTGCAACAAAAAACACGCGAGGTAGCACGAATGTGCAGTGTGCAATGTGTGCAGCAACAAGCTTCGTGCAAGAGCCACAGCATGGAGGGATGCTACCGTGCGGCCGCTTGCAGGTGTGAGTGTTCTTTACAACATGACCCGACTAACCCTGCCAGTACGGAATGGAGGCAATGCGCAGAAAGTAATTTGTCGCACGCGGAGGCCGAGAACAAAAGGACATTAAAATTATGGGCTGGCAAACCTGTCCTGGGAACAACAGAGTAGCGGCTGAATGACTGGATATGATGCCCTTATTAGCGAACCAACAGAATAGCCTGAAAAGAACAGGAAAATCCAAACAGGCAACCTAGTCTCGCTGTGATCGGTTTAGATTCCCAACCATTTGGACAGGTATGCTCCAGAGCTGACGGGATAAATCATTACGCTCGGCTATATCTGCTTTCCGGTTTACGTTCAAACACACTAAACAACACCGGCATCACTAACAGTACCAAAGGTAACTGCACTGCCAATCCGGAAATAATCGCTATCGCCAAAGGCTGCTGCATCGCCGAGCCTTGCCCGATCGCCAATGCCAATGGCAGCAAAGTCAGAATCGCCGCCAAGGTGGTCATGATGATGGGGCGCATCCGATTTTTTCCCGCGGCTATCAATGTTTCGGTTCGGCTGCATTCCAGCGGCAAGCTGAAATATTCCGAAAAGAAAAATATCGCGACCTCGGTGACGATCCCGACTATCATCGTCATACCCATCATGGCCGAGATATTCAGCTCTATACCGGTCACCCAGAGGCCGATAAAAACCGCCGATAAAGACAGCAACGGCATCAGCAAAATAGCCAGGGCTACCTGGAATCGTTCATAAATAAACAGTAACAACAGAAACACTAATGCAACCGCGGCGGCGAACACCAGCATCATGCCTTTGAAAGCGATTTGCTGCTGTTGGTAAAGCCCGCCAAGTTCATAGTAAACGCTTTGCGGCAGCATATTGGGCGCATCCATCAGCCGTTTCACATCGCGTATCGCCGACCCCATATCGCGCCCGCTGATACGCGCCGTCACCGCCACCATGCGTTTGAAATTTTCCCGGCTGATCTGCGCTTGTCCGGACACCGCGCTGAGTGTCGCCACGCGTTTCAACGGGAAGAAATGGCCGTCCGGCGCGCGCAGGCGCAATTGCCCCAGATCGTTTGCGCTGCCGCGCAGCGTTTCGGGTAACCACACGCGCACACCGACCATTTTGATGCCCTCGCGTATCTGCGTGGTGACTTGTCCGGTCAGCGCGTCTTGCACCATGCGCGTGACCGCTTCGGGGTCAACGCCCTCCAAGGAGGCTTTCACGCGGTCAACTTCGATATTCAGCGCGTCTCCGGCCGGGTTGATGCCGTTGCGTATTTCAACCACCCCCGGGATTTTAGCCAGACCGGCAGCCGTTTTTTCGGCCAGTGACTTGAGCATGTCCATGTCATCGGAAAATATTTTGATCTCGATGGGCTGCGGCACGGCGGTCAGATCTCCGATCATATCTTCCATCAGCTGCGCCATTTCAATGCTCAAGCCGGGCACCTGCCGCGCAACCTGATTGCGTATCCCATCCATCACCTGTTCAATCGGGGCACGCGGCCCAGGCTTGAGGCGAATAAAAATATCGCCCTGGTTGGCCTCGGACAATCCCCCTCCAAGCCCAGCCCCGGTACGTCGTGAATAAGTATCAACATTCGGGTTAGCACGAATAATCGTTTCTACCTGGCGCAGTAGCCGGTCTGTTTCAGTCAGCGACGTGCCCGGTGCGGAACGGTAATCCAGAATGAATCCGCCCTCGTCCATCGCCGGCATGAAGCCCGACCCCACTTGATGAAAGGCGATCCAGCCCAGCACCAGCATCGGCACGACCCCGATCAGCGTCAGCCACGGTCGCGCTAGGAGACGGCGCATCAGCGCGTCGTATCTGACATGCAACCATACGCTAAAACGCCCCCCCTCTTTTTGATTGGCATCTTTTTCATTGAGCAGATGATCCGCCAGAATCGGCACGGCCAGCCAGGTCACCAGAAAAGAAATAATCAAGCCGGCCGCCATGGTCAGCGACAGTGCGCGGAAGAATGCGCCGGTCACACCATCCAGAAAAGCCAAGGGAACGAAGATGATTACCGTGGATGCGGAGGAGGCAGTCAACGGACGCAAGAATTCCCGTGCCGCTACCAGTACCTGCCCATGATGATCGGCTGGGGTGCCACGCAACCGGCGCACGATATGTTCGATCATCACGATCGCATCATCGATAATCAGTCCCACCGCGGCCGCCATGCCGCCCAAAGTCATGATATTGAAACTCATCCGGAACACATCCAGCAACACCACCGTGGCCGCCAGCACGGTCGGCACGACGACAATCGCGATCAGGGTGATTTTGATGTTGCGCAAAAAAGCCAGCAACACCAGTGCCGCCAGCCCGATACCGATCAAAATGGCATCCCGCACACTGGTGGCAGAGTCCACCACCAGCCGGCTTTGGTCGTACCAGTTGGCCAGCTTTACGCCTTTGGGTAATTGCGCGCGATAGCTGTCCAGTTTTTCCTTGATGCTGCTGGCAATCTGCACGCTGTTACTGCCGGGCTGCTGATACACCTGCACCAGTACCGCATCATGCCCGTCCGCATTGACACGCAGCCACTGCGGCACCGTGCCGCGTTTGACCTCGGCCACGTCTTCCAGCCTGACCAGACCGTTAGTTCCGCTTCTGAGCACGGTCTGTTGCAGGTCTTCGACATTTTTCAAGCGCGTATCCGCGATGCCCAGATAGAGCTTGTAATGATCTTCCAGCCGCCCCACCGCTGTCACCACATTGGCGGCCGCCAAGGCCCTGGCCACGTCAGGCATCGCCAGCGCGTAAGCCTGCAAGCGCGCCGGATCGACCATGACCTGAAACTCCTCCTGCGCACCGCCCATGACTTGAATGCGCGCCACTCCCCCGACACTGGATAGCAGCGGACGCAATTGGTATTGCCCCAAGTCGTAAAGTTGCGTCAGCGACAAGGTATCCGAAGTCAGACTATAGGCAAGGATGGGGAACACGGTTGGATCCATGCGTTTGACCGACATCTGTGTGCCCGCCGGTAATTGCGGCAGAAGCTGCGCAACCGCCTGGCTGATTTGCGCGGTCGCCAGCGGCATGTCGCTACCCCAGGCGAAATTGACCGACATTTCCGCCGAGCCCCGGCTGGTAGTCGAACGCACGTTTTGCACGCCGGGCACACGCCGTATCGCTTCTTCCGCCAGCATGGTGACCTGGATCTCCATCTGCTCGGCGGGCCGGTCTCCGGCATCCAGGGTGACGACGGCGCGCGGAAAATCGACGTTGGGAAACAGCGTCACAGGCAATTTGAACGCGGCGAACAAGCCCGCGACGGCGAGCATCAACAGAAAAAACAAAATAGAACGGCGATGCGTCTGCATCCAATTGGACGCGCTCATGGCTGAGTCTCGCGCACCATCATGCCGTCCTGCAATTCATAGTTGCCGGATACCACTACTTTGAGCGAACTATCGAGCGCGCCGCTCACCGCCACGCTATCGCCATTTTCTATCGCTACTGTCACCGGTATCCGTTGTGCATGCCCATCACGCACTTGAAACAAAAAAGCACCTTGCGTGTCGCGCAGCACGGCGGAGCGCGGCACCACCCAGGACTCCTTGCTGTCCAGCTCAATCGTTCCACGCACTTGCATACCGGGCAACAAGCCGCCGGCAGTGCCTTGCAGTTCAATATCCACATCCACCAAGCGTGTGAGCGGATTGATCACGCCATGTATCTGCAACACTTGCGCCGCCACCGCGGGTTGCTTGCCAAACACCGAAAAAATCTGCGTCGGCATGCCAACCTGCAAACGTGCGATGTCTTCCGGCTCGACACCCAGTGTGGCGCGCAGCTTGCCGCCTTTAGACAACTGCAAAATCGAAAAGCCCGCTTGCACACGATCACCTTGTTGCACCGAAAGCAGCGACACCACACCATCAAAAGAGGCTTTGATCTGTTGCACAGTCATGTCCCCGCCGATGTTTTTTTGCGCCGCCAGGTTCGCCTGCGCATCTTGCAACGCCTTGCGTGCGGCGGCCAATTGCGACTGCGTGGCAAGTTGGCGCGAGACCAAATCTTCGGCACGCTTCAGTTCGCTACGCGCGAAAACGTCGGTCGTTTCGGCTTGGTGATAGAGTGCCGCCGCATTCGGGTCGGTGGAAAACTCCGCTAATGTTTGACCGCGTTTGACCATTTGTCCCGCCACTATAAACAAGCGGGTGATTTGCCCGGCGCGCGGGAAACTGATGTTTTCTGTCGCACCGGTGGCAGGTGTCACGCTACCGTAAGCTGTCAGATTTTCTGCCATGGGCTGCTTGCGCAGCGGCTCGGATTTAATCAACACGCTGGGCGCATCGGTTTCGGCTGCGGCGGTGAACATCAGGCCGATGGACAGCAGCGCGAACAGTATTTTTACCGGCATTCTCATTCCTTTTTATTTATTTTCTGTCTGCGCGATTTCCGGCAACTCGCCACCCAGCAGGGTCAGCAGCGCGACGCGCTGCTCCAATAGGTTCTGTGTGATGAGAATGGCTTCGGCTTGTTTGGATAGGCTGGCAGTACGCAGGCTGCTATACATTTGACTGTCGATGTTACCCGCATCAAAAGCTGCTTGAGCGTTATTTGCCGCCAACTCCAGCGCGATCACTCCGCTTTCCGCATGGTGCAATTGCTGCTCCAGCAATTTCTGATCCTGCAGGATGCGCCCGATCTCAGAGACCGCCGTATTGATGCGCAACTGATATTCGTCGTGCAATTTTTGGCGCGTGGCTTGCTCGATAGCGACGTTGCCGCGATTACCGTTGAAAATCGGCAGGCTCATACTGATACCGATGCCTTGGGTATAAGTCGCAAAGTTGTCTCTGGCACGGTTAAATCCGATGTTGAGTGCCGGAAACTGCGCCAAAACCGACTGGCGAAAACGTTGCTCCTGGCTCTCGTAGCCGAATTCCAGTGCTCGCAGGTCCGGGCGGCGTTGCGCCAGATGCGCGATGTCTGCCGTGACTCTGGCCTCGTCCAACGCCGGTATATCCGCCTCGCCCACCAGTTGCAGTTGCGCATCGGGAGTCAATCCCAGAAGATCGTTGAAATCATGCTGATTGGCATTGATCTGGCGGGACAAAGCATTGATGGCTGTCTCCAGGTTTTGCAGCATCGCCAAATCAAGATTAGCCGCATTGAGTGTCACCTCGCCCAAGCCGACCGCTTGCCGGGTTTTCTCGTAACGCGCGTCAAGCATCGCACGCTGCTGCTGCAACAGGCTCAAAAGTTTCTGCTGCGCCACGTTGCGCACAAATAACAGCCGTGCCTGGCCGACCACTTGCCACTCCTGCCACAACAAATTGAGATCGGTTTGCCGCTCGCTGGCCTGTGCCGCCTGCTTGGCGGCAGACCGGGTCAGCAGTCCATTCACGGCATAGCTAATGCCCAAACTAAACGCGCTGGTACTGCCCAGGGCACTGGTGCTGGCCAGATAATCGTTGGTCATGCCCAACTGCGGGTCGGGTAACAACCCCGCCGCAAAAGCCTGCGCATGGCTGATACCCAAACCATCCCTGGCAATTTTAAGTTGCGGGTTATTCGCCACGGCCAGCATCGCCACCTCGGTCATGTCCAGCCCATTGCTGGCATCAAAAGGATAGGCGGCTAACTCGGGTAGCGGCATATCCGCAGTGTTTACGACTATATGTGCGACATCCCCGGTTGCGCTGGGTCGAGTACTGAGCGGAGCAGGTTTATAGGTGGTACATCCCGCTATGGCTACAGCAAACAATAAAAACGGCAGATGTTTTTTCATTCGCTTTCTGTAAGAGGCAAAGAATAGTCGGGCACTCCGCCATCGCATAGGCCGTGGCGTAGGTGAAGACAATACGGCGTATTTTAGGGGGCAAGAATTAGCGGGCTGTTAGCATGCGGATTTGATTGCCGCTTCCGCTAGAACCGATGCCAGTGACTACAGATAGCGGGGGTCAGCTGGCACCCCATCCGCAGAATCACCCGAACTTTAGCTTCATCACCATCACCACACCCGCAAGCAGCAAGGTGATGCCATTGGCGATGATGATAGGCCACGCGACAAGCAAGATGCCGTAGACCAGCCACAGCGCGACACCAAGCGTAAAGAAGCAGTACATGGACAAAGAAATATCGGCAGCGTGTTTGGTGTGCCACACTTTCCAGACTTGCGGCACGAACGAGACCGTCGTGAGCGCAGCAGCGAGACTGCCTATCAGTTCAACGGGACTAAGGTTCATTTTCATCGTGCGACCATAGTTGATGCCCATCCAGCAGCAAACGATAACGCGCTTCGTTGGCTTCCAGCTGCGCGAGATTTTCCGCGAGCGTGGCCTCTTGCGCGATGCGCCGCGCCGACAAACTGTCGGACAGGCTGCTTTCGCCCAAGCGGTAGGCCTTGCCCATCAGCTCCGCATTCTCCCGTATCGCTACCGCCGCTTCATGCGCCTGCTGATACGTATCGTAACTGCGCACGGCATGGTAGTAGGCCGCGTAAATATCGTTCTGCAAACGGTGCTTCACGAATTCCGCCTGATCTGCCGCGATATTGGCCTGTTGCTCTACACTCTGTGCAGTGGCGCTGCGCGCGCCGGATGGGATCGGTACGGTGAGATACACGCCGGTAACTATTTCATTGCCGCCTATATAGTTGGGGTAACTCGAGCTGGAATAATTCAGTCCTACGGTGGGGTCGGGTAGTTGGTCCGCGCGACTGCGTTGCGCCAGCAGTTGTTGCACCTGTGCTTGCGTTTGTGCCATACCCAGTTCATGGTTGTCATTCATGATACGCGCCTGCCAAACAGTATAGCTCTCGTCGATGGCCTGCGGGATTTGCAACACGACCTCATCAGGCAGCGGTATCGCAGGGAATTGCTGCTGCAGATCGTTGGCCGCCATTTGCGCGCGCAAGCTGGCCTGCTGCAATGACACCTGGGCTTGCGCGTGGGCTGCGCGTGCCAGGTTCAGTTCCAGCTTGGGCGCATCGCCGGCTTTGACACGCTTGTCTACCACCTCGACTTGCTGGGCCAGAATATTTGCCTGTTGCTGCCATAGTCCCACTTGGGCCTGTTCCCGCAGCCATGCGAACCAGAAGTGCAACAGCAAACGCCCTGCCTCATGATGCGCATCGCCCAAGGCAAAATCCGCGTGGGCCACACTGGCTGCACCGATATCCTGGTCAATGCCGACCTTGTTAGGCAAGCGCAGCGGGCGCTCTATCGCCACATCGTATTCCTGGAACGATTTCCCGAGGTACACCATCTGGCGTTGCCCCACACCGGCGCGCAGAGTGAATTCGTAATTGCCGCTATTCCACTTGAGCTGATTGGCTTGCTCGAGCTTCAAGGTGCTGTGTGCGTTCAATACCATCAGATGATTATCCAAGGCGGCGTTGACCTTAGCCAAGGGCGGCAAATCTGGAGGACTGATTACCGTGGCGGCACTGGCGAGGTGACAGAACAAAGCGAGCCCCAGCAGGCCGATATTCGCTGAGTGCAACGGCCGCAGTTTTAGTTGCAGGAACCGCCCCGCCCACCGCTTGGAGGTAATCGGCTTTCCGTCGGCTGCTTTCTTATTCATACCAACCTCCCGAACTCGATCACGGGGGTCATCCAATAGGCGATCTCCGCATTCGCCTCTGCGCGCTTGAGGTGCTCGACCAGTTCTCTCGCATCAGCCAGTGCCATCACAGTGGCGATCTGCACCCGTTGTGAACGTCCGCGCACTTGCTCCAACATGCTCGGCAAAGATTCTTTCTGGCTGCCGCCCTCGATACGTGTCAGAGAAAATCCGCTCACCCATTCCGGATGTGCCAGCAGATGATCGACCAGACGCTCTTCCAGAGAGCGATGACAAACAAGCGTCAGACAACAATTCATTTCATGCATGTGATTTCTCCACGGGCGCGATGCCGAAACGGCGGTACAAGATCGGCAGCATGATGAGGGTCAACAGGGTAGAACTGATCAATCCACCCGTCACCACGATTGCCAGCGGTTTTTGTATCTCCGAGCCCGGACCGCTGGCAAACAACACCGGCAGCAGGCCGAATGCGGTGATACTGGCCGTCATCAACACCGGGCGCAATCTGCGCTTCGCACCTTCGAACACCACTTGCGTCATGTCCATTCCTTCCGTGTGCAACTGGTTGAAATAAGACACCATCACCACGCCGTTAAGCACTGCGATACCGAGAAGTGCGATGAAGCCTACCGAGGCGGGAACCGACATATATTCGCCGCTCACCCACAAGGCGACCACTCCACCGATCAGTGCGAAGGGAATGTTGGTCAATACCAATGCGGCTTGCCGCACTGAGCCGAAGGTGGCAAACAACAACATGAAGATCATCCCCAATGCGACCGGAACGACCACGGCAAGCCGCGCCGCAGCGCGTTGTTGGTTTTCAAACTGGCCGCCCCAAGTGAGGCGATACCCTTCCGGCAATTTGATCTTGGCGGCCACCGCCGCTTTGGCTTCATCGACAAATCCGACCAGATCGCGGCCGCGCACATTGCTTTGCACTACCACCATGCGCGACCCGTTCTCGCGATCGACCTTGACCGGACCGTCCACACGTTCCAGTTTCGCCACAACCGACAACGGCACGTTTTGCCCGTTCGGTAGAGACAGGGTCAACGCGGCGAACAGGGCAGGCGAATCCTGCACATCCAGCTCGCCGCGCATGATGAGTGGTGTGCGCCGTCCGCCTTCAATCACCATGCCCAGTTGTTGCCCTTCGATTTGACCGCGCAAGGTGTTGGCGATTTCATCCACACTCAGCCCCAGCCGCCCTGCCGCCAGCCTGTCTATCGCCACGCGGTAATACTGCACACCAGTGTTTTTCACGGTAAACACGTCTTCACTGCCCTTGATCCCCGCCAACACCTTGACCATCTGCTCGGCGGTATCGTTAAGTTTAGCCAGATCCGACCCGAAAATTTTAACCGCGATGTCGCCGCGTGCACCGGTCAACATTTCCGAGACGCGCATGGCGATAGGCTGAGTGAAACTGTATTCCACACCGGGAAAATCTCCCATGACCTTGCGAACCTCATTAACGATGTCGCTCTTATTCTTGCTTTGCCATTCGGCCGGTGGCTTGAGCACTAAAAAAGTGTCGGTTTCATTCAAACCCATCGGATCCAACCCCAACTCATCCGCTCCCGCCCGTGCCACAATGCCCTTGATGTCCGGCACAGCTTTGAGTATCGCCTGCTGAATGCGGCTATCCATCTCGACACTCGTTGCCAGATTGATCGACGGCAGTTTGGTCACCTGCATGATCAAATCGCCCTCATCCATTTCCGGCATAAAGGCTTTCCCTATCAGGGTGTAGACACCCGCCGCGAGCAACAACATGACGAGTGCCCCGACAATCACCACGCGCTCTTTTTCCAGCGCGCGCCGCAGCACCGGCGCGTAAACCGCCATTGCTTTGCGTACCAGCCAGGGTTCGCCGTGGTCGCCTTCTTTGAGCAGGAAAGAAGCCAGCATCGGCACGACGGTCAGCGACAACAGCAACGACCCCGCCAAGGCAAATACGATAGTCAGTGCGACCGGAACGAACAGTTTGCCTTCCAGGCCCTGCAAAGTCATCAGTGGCAAAAACACGATAATGATGATGGCCACCCCCGCTGCGACGGGGGTGATGACCTCTTTCACCGCGCGATAAATGACATGCAAATGCGGGATATGCGCGCGCTTATAGGCCAAATGGTTGATGATGTTTTCCACTACCACCACCGAGCCATCCACCAGCATCCCGATGGCGATCGCCAGCCCGCCCAGGCTCATCAGATTAGCGGACATGCCAAACTGCCGCATCAAAATAAAAGTGATCAGCACCGCCAGCGGCAAGGTCAACGCCACGACGATGGCCGCACGCAAATTCCCCAGGAACAGCACCAGTAACACGACGACCAACACGATCGCTTCCATCAAGGCTTTGGATACCGTGCCGACGGCGCGTTCAACCAAACTGCCCCTGTCGTAAAACACTTTCGTGCTCACGCCTTTGGGCAAACTGGGTGCCAGCTCGGCTAATTTTGCGCGCACCCCCTCCACTACTTTTCGCGCATTTGCACCACGCAAGCCCAGCACCAGTCCTTCCACTGCTTCGCCCTGTCCGTCTTTGGTCACCGCGCCATAGCGCGTCAAGCTGCCGATACGCACTTCGGCCACATCACTCACACGTATCGGATTGCCCGCCGGGCCGCCGATAACGATATCGCGCACATCTTGCAGATTTTTGATATTCCCCTCCGCTCTGACCAACAAGGCTTCGTCACCGTCGTTAATCCGTCCCGCGCCATCGTTGCGATTGTTGGCCTGTATGGCTTGTTGCAACGCAGCAAAAGAAATCCCGCGCGCCGCAAGTGCCGTGTGATCGATCACGACCTCAAAGCTGCGCGCCAAACCTCCCAGCGAGTTGACATCCGCCACGCCGGGCAAAGTGCGCAAAGCCGGCCGGATCATCCAATCCAGGATGGTGCGGCGTTGTTCCAGCGAAATCCCCTCGCCTTCCACGGTGAACATGAACATCTCGCCCAGCGGGGTCGTGATGGGCGCCAGGCCGCCGGAGACGTTGGCCGGCATATCTCGCAGCGCGTTGTTGAGACGTTCCGCGACCTGCTGGCGCGCCCAGTAAATATCCGCGCTATCTTCGAAATCAATGGTGATATCGGCGATCGCATACTTGGAAATCGAGCGCATCACGCGTTGTTTGGGAATGCCCAGCATTTCCAGTTCGATAGGCATGACGATGCGTGCCTCGACCTCCTCCGGGGTCATACCCGGAGCTTTCATAATCAATTTGACTTGGGTGGATGACACATCGGGAAAGGCATCGATCGGCAAATCACGGAACGAGGTGATGCCCGCAATGACCAGCAGCACCGTCAGTGCGCTGACCAACAATCGCTGGGTGAGGGAAAACTCCACTAATTTAGATAGCATTATTGGGTTTCTCCTATGCCCATCACGCTGGCTTTCAGCGAGGACACCCCGCGCACCGCGATCTTCTCATCCCCCCTGAGGTCACCGCTGATCAGACTACTTTGCGCGCCTTCATTTTTCAAAGTCACTGCCTGCGCCCGGAACCCTTGCGCGGTGGCCACGAACACCATAGCCTTGCCGCCGATACGCGCGATCGCGGTATTGGGCACTTCCCATTGCCCAGCACTGCCGGCGACAGTGGTTATACTGACCTCCAGAAACTGGTTGAGGCGCAGATTTTCTGCCCCCCGAGTGATCACGCCGCGCAACAGCACACTCTGATTCCCACCGGTCAGGCCACGCCCGATCGCAATCAGTTTTCCGCTCGCATGGAAAGCCGGGATGCTGATCGCCGCGCCCACTGCCAGGTCTCGCGTCATGGCGGCAGGGGCTTGGATTTCCAAAGCCAGCGGGTTGAGTTTGGCAACTTTGAATATAGGCACGGCGGCATCCAGACGCTGCCCAGCGCTCGCCGATTTTTCTACGACGACACCCTCTATGGGCGAGGTCAGAGCGAGGCTGCCCGAGAGCTTGTTTCCGGCCTGCAATTTGGCCAACGCGTTGACGTCCATGCCCGACAAGCGCAATAACTGTTTGCGCTCCGCCAAGGCCACAGAGGCTTCCAAAGCTGCACCCTTGCTCGCGCGGTAGCGGCTTTCGGCAATGATGCCGTCTTTGAACAGTGCCTCGTCACGGCTCAAATTGTCTTTTGCCAATTGGGCTTGCACACCGGCTTGCAAAAAACCGCGTTGCGCTTCCGCAAACCCCGGGCTTTGCAGAGTCGCCATCAGCTGTCCCTTTTTGACGCTGTCTCCCACTCCCACCAGGGTCTGCTCGATCAAACCCGGCATAGGCGAGCTCATGACATGTAATTGATTGGCGGGAATCACCACTTGGGCGGGCAAGCCCGAGACGTCACCGGAAGATTTGTTCGGCAAGGCGGCGGTGGCGATGCCCAAAGTTTGAATTTGCTGGGCTGACAAAACCACATCGGAGGCCGCATGCACGCAGGGTGCATACGCGAAAAGGAACAGTCCAAACAGGGTAAATATACGTGTCATGGTGAACTCCAAAAACCACGCAAAGCGTAATTTTTATTGATAGCGGGGATACGGCGGAACTACGCGGCAGTTAAGCCAGATGAGTAATGGCAGGCGGGGCTTGCGACCATGCCGATGCGTAGCATGATGCGGTAAGTGGAGCATTGAATAGCGCGGAGAAGACCGCCGGAAGCCGGGGCTCGTGATCAACGCGATACAGGCTGGTGGCTAACTCGACCGAAGGGTCAGAGACAGTGGGACTGTCGCTGGCCGGATAGGCATGCGGCATCGTAATCACCGCCCCTTCGTCATTCTCGACGTGGCTCTCCAGCATCTGCACATACACAGTCAATTCGTGACTGTGCAAGCTATGGTCCGCGTTGTGTCCGTCCACATGCGCGTGTGCCAAAGGCGACAGGCATTGCAAGAACACAAAGAGAACGAGCAGAAATTGTTGGATGATTTTTTGCATTGCTCGGGGATTATAACATCGCCCGCTCACCGTAGCAGCCAACCGCATTTGCCCAGGAAAATCGGAATGAGCGCGGCTTTTGTTCAATTGGTTTCCCCGTTATCAATGTGCTGAAGGATCGCCCAGGCCACATGCTCGCGCACCAAGCCGGAGGGGTGGTGCGCGCGTGCCCGGAGTGCCGCCATGATGTCGGGATGTTTCGGCGCGTTGCCCAAGGCCACGGCGATGTTGCGCAGCCATTGGACATAGCCGATGCGATAGATGGCGCTGCCCGCCAGCTTGGCGTTGAAGTCCGCCTCTTCCCAGGCAAACAATTCCAGCAGTGACACATCATCTAGCCCGTTGCGAACCGCAAAATCGCGCTCGACGGTAGTTTGCGCAAAACTGTTCCAAGGGCACACCAGCTGGCAGTCATCGCAACCGTAGACACGGTTACCTATCAGCGGGCGCAGCTCTACCGGGATGCTGCCTTTGAGTTCTATCGTCAGATAAGAGATGCAACGGCGCGCATCCAGTTTATAGGGGGCGATGATGGCTTGCGTCGGGCAAATATCGATGCAGCGGCGGCACGTCCCGCAATGCTCGGTATGGGGTTCATCAACCGGCAGCGGCAGATTGATATATATCTCGCCCAGGAAGAACCACGAGCCATGTTCGCGATTCAGCAGCAACGTATGTTTGCCGCGCCAGCCCAGGCGGGTCTTGCGCGCCAATTCGACTTCCATGACAGGCGCGCTATCGGTAAACACCCTGCCCTCGAACCCCGCGACTTCGGCACGTATCTTTTCCGCCAGTTTTGCCAAACGATTGCGCATGACCTTGTGGTAATCCCGCCCCAGTGCATAACGCGAAATAAAGGCGCGCTCGCCATTCCCCAATACGCCCCAGCTGTCTTTTGCCCTCGCCGGCAGATAATTCATGCGCAGCGAAATCACACGCAAAGTGCCCGGTACCAGCTCGCTCGGACGCGTGCGTTTTAAGCCATGTTTTGCCATATAATCCAGCTCGCCGTGCAGACCCTCTGCCAGCCATTGCAGCAGACCGGATTCGGCCTCTGCCAGATTGGTATCGCTGATGCCCACTGCTTGGAAGCCCAGCTCTGTCGCCCACTGGCGTATCTGCCGATTGAGCGCGGCATAGTTTGTTTGTTGAGGATAATCGATTTGCATAGTGCCGATGATAGCGGAATCACCCTCAAGCTCGCCGATGAAAATGCGACGCTCGCCTGCGCGCGACGTCTGGCCGCCACGATCAAACCCGGTATGGTGATCTATCTGCACGGGGACTTGGGCGCGGGAAAAACGACCCTGGTGCGCGGCATCTTGAATGCGCTGGGCTATAACGGTCGCGTGAAAAGCCCCACCTATACTTTGCTGGAACCGTATCAAATCGGAGACCTACAGCTGCGCCATTTTGACTTGTACCGTTTCAACAGCCCGGAGGAGTGGGAAAGTGCGGGATTGGACGATGAGATTGACGGCGAGAATATTTTTCTGATCGAATGGCCGGAACGAGCACCCGGCTGTTTGCCCCCTGCCGACATAGCGGTGCGATTCACCATATTGGACGAAGGACGTGAGTTGAAGATCGATGCCTATAGCCATTTGGGTGAGCAATGCTTAACGCGCTGGTAAGACTGCTCGCGCCCGTCATGCTGTTCTGGTTAGGCTCGGCCGTGGCCGGGGTGTCCATCAGTTCGACACGCATCTGGCCGGCACAGGATTACACCCGACTGACTTTGGAATCGAAACAAGCGATACGCCACAACATGTTCACGATCAGCAACCCGGATCGCTTGGTAGTCGATCTGGAGGATGTCGATATCAACGAGACGCTCAACCAGCTCGCCGGCAAGATAGCCACGGATGACCCTTACATCAAGAGCTTGCGTATCGGTCGGTTCAAGCCCGGTATCGTGCGTCTGGTGTTCGACTTGAAAGCCGAGATCAAGCCGCAATTATTCGACCTTAAACCGGTGGGTGAATACGAGTACCGCCTGGTGCTGGACGTGTACCCGGCGCATCCGTTAGACCCGATGATGGCCTTGCTCGAGTCCGCCACCAGCGCACCTCAACCCGCTGGACCCGTTGCCGGAGAGACGCGCATCGACACGGCACAATCCGCGCCTGGCATCACCGTCCCCGATAACGTCCCGGAAATGCGCGCCCGTACTTTGATCATCGCGATAGATGCCGGCCATGGCGGCGAGGACCCAGGAGCACACGGGCGCAGGGGGACGCACGAAAAAGATGTCACGCTATCTATCGCGCGCAAAGTAAAAGCTCTCGTGGACGAGACCCCAAATATGCGCGGGGTGTTGATCCGCGATGGCGATTACTTTATTCCCTTAGTCGGGCGGGTCAGCAAAGCCCGCAAGGCCAATGCCGATCTATTTGTATCCATCCATGCCGATGCCTTCATCAAACCGAACGCGCGCGGCTCTTCCGTGTTCGCGTTGTCCGAACATGGGGCAACCAGCACGGCGGCACGTTGGTTGGCGAAAAAAGAAAACGAGGCCGACTTGATCGGCGGTGTGAACCTGGATATCAAAGACCCCTATCTGGCACGCACCCTGCTCGACTTGTCACAGACCGCCACCATCAATGACAGCATGAAACTCGCCAAATATGTGCTGGGGGAATTGTCCAACATCAACGACTTGCATCGGGGGCATGTGGAACAGGCCGGATTCGCCGTGCTCAAATCACCCGACATTCCTTCCATCCTTGTCGAAACCGCTTTTATCAGCAATCCCGACGAGGAAATCCGCCTGAACGACTCGGCCTATCAGGACAAGTTGGCGCGCGCGGTACTCGGCGGCATCAAACGCTATTTCTCACAAAACCCGGCGCTTTCCAAGCCCAAGCTCGCACAAACGGATTAAAGGCCAAGCGCAGCTATGGACCAAAGATTGTTGAGAATATTGGGTGGGGAAACGGAAGACTATCCCCATGCGCTGGAATCTAAATATCCACGGATATTCGGCAAAATCATGGCCCTGTGGGACGCTCCCGAGATCGACGATTATTTCATGGAGCTTGTTGTCGATAAACGCGGCGACCGCGCAGGGTTCGCCCCAGATGTTGCCGCAGAGATCGTGCATTTGAGTTTGGTACACGCGGCCCAGCATGCCGCCGATCGGCAGGCCGATGTGTGGTAAGCGAGCCACGAACTCCAGCCTGTTCAGGCCACCATTTCGCTGGTTAAATCCATGGCATGCAAATTCCACGGCAGCAGTGCTTCAAATTCTTCC
>JABEVF010000080.1 GCA_013043965.1 Gallionella sp.
AAACAAAGCGAGCCGATGAAAACAACGAAAAAATGACCTGCGTAGCGTCAATGCTTCACGTTGACTTCACTGCACGGGGAGTTTTGCAAGAGGCTCTGGAAACATTCGATTTCAAGCTGGTCAGAAAAGCCCTCGCGGAACGGCAGATGTTACTCGAGGTTGCACCACATAAGGTCTGGCCGCTGCGCTTTGGCGTGCCGGTGTACCGCGACAGCCGCGTCGGCAAGCTGCGCATGCAAGCCGGCTTGACGCTATACGATGCGCTGGCGGGTTGGCCCGCTAAAGCGCTCGCACATCGCGCCTTCAACCGCAAAGATTTTTCCGGGCGTTTTCGGTTCCTCAAAAGCACCGCACTCAAAGGCGGTTTCACCTATGGCGACGCGCAAACCGATGACGCCAGGTTAGTGCTGGAACTGATAAACGGCGCGCAAAAGATCGGCGTGGTATGCGTCAATCATTGCCGGCTGACGGCGACGACCGAGGAGAGTGGACTCGCGGTGGGAGCCACCGTTCAAGACCAGCCCAGCGGCGAACAGATACAAGTCAGAGCGCGACAGATCATCCACACCACCGGGCAGTGGATCAGTTCGACCCCGCAAGGAAAAAGCTGGTGCCGCATGAGCAAGGGCGTGCATCTGGTCATGCCCTGCATCAGCGACGAGGCTTTGCTGCTCACCGCGCCGCAAGACGGTCGGGTGTTTTTCATGATCCCCTGGTACGGCATGACCCTGCTGGGCACGACAGACGAAGATTACCGGGGAGATGTGAACCCTGCCGGTGTCGAGCCGGGGGACATCGGCTATCTGCTGAGCGCAGCCAATCACTATCTCGGCCGCGCATGGTCCGAGGCCGACATCGTCGGAAGCTATGCGGGCGTGCGTGTCATGCAGCAAGGCGATGCGGAGCACCCTTCGCAACTCTCGCGCGATTGGCAACTGCGCACGGCGGGAAACGGCGTGCATTATTCCGTGGGCGGAAAACTCACCTCGGCGCGCGTGGATGCAGGTCACATCGTCGACACGGTGTGCGCGCGACTCGGTGTGCCCACCCCTTGCGCGACAAACAACCGCCTGTTCCCTTGGACACCAGCAGCCGATTACACAGCATGGTGCGCGAACATCCGGCAACAAGCCGAACAACTGGGTGTGGACGAGCAAAGCAGCGTATGGCTGATACGCAGACACGGCAAACGCGCGGCAGATGTGCTGGCCGGCATCGCCGCTGATGCGCGTCTGGCGCTGCGCATCGCACCCACCCTGCCCTTGATCGTCGCCGATTTGCTGTACTGCGCACGCACCGAGATGGTGGTACATCTCGACGACTTGCTGCGCCGCCGCCTGCCCTTGCTGATCCTCGCGCGACCCGATAACGACATGTTGCGGGACATCGCGCATCGAGTCGCACCGATACTGGGTTGGGACGTACACACGGTGAACGAAGAAATACAACGCTGCTTGCCATGAGCAAAACCGGCATCCTCAGCATCGCTCTGGATCTGGGCTCGACCGCCATCAAAACCGCTGCGCTGAATGAGAACGGCGAGCTAACCCACATCGTCAGCCGCCCCGCCCCAGTTATCGAGGAGCATCTAGGGCACCTCGAAAAACCGTCGCGAGCGGCTGGAATGCAAGAAGCCCCGCAGCGAACCCCGCAGACATATCAGATAGATAGGCAAGGGGTGAGCGAGGACGCGACGCAGCAATCCAGTCGCGCAGTAGGTTTTTCGAGGTGCCCTCGCTATGAAAGCGACGCGCTGGCGTATGCCCAAATCGCGGAACGGGTGTTGGGCGAGTGCCGCGATCATGCGGAGCTTTGCGTCACGCTGGGGCTATGCAGCCAACGCTCGTCGTTCTTGTTATGGGACAACGCAACAGGACAACCCGTCACCCCGCTGATCTCCTGGCAAGATGGACGCGGTGCGGAAAGTTGTGATGCCTTACGCGAGCATGAAAATGCCATTCGCGCACTGTCCGGTTTGCCGCTCACACCGTATTATTTCGCGCCAAAATTGCGCGTGCTGCTGCAACAAAATCCGCATTGGCGCGCGCATCTGATGCAAGGCAGATGGCGGGCCGGCACACTGGATACTTTCTTGATCTGGCGTTGGAGCAACGGCAGGCATTTCGTCACCGATGCCTCGATGGCGGCGCGCACCCAACTACTGGACATCGCCAAAACGCAATGGTCGCCCGCCTTGTGCGAGCTGTTCGACATCCCCGCCGCTATCTTGCCAAAGGTGCTGGCTTCATCGCAACTGAATCTGCATCTGGATAATGGGTTGGTACTGCAAGCCAGCATCGGCGACCAGTCCGCCGCACTCATCGCCGGTGTGCAAGCCGGATCAGCGGAAGCCTTGGCCAATCTGGGCACGGGCTGTTTTGTGGTGCGCTATGTAGCCCATGGCGAAACGCATCACGGCGGTTATCTCAACACCTTGGTGTATCGAGACGCGCGCACGCATCTAGCCGATGAAGGCACGCTCAACTCCATCGCCGCCGCACTCGCACTGTATCCGGTCGCACAATGCGAATTTCAAGATTTGGCACGACATGATGTTTTTTGTCTGGCCGAACCCAGCGGGCTGGGCGCACCCTACTTCAAAAATAATCTGGGCTTACAGTTTTCCCAGTCCGTCGCACACCTGTCGCAACAAGACATCGCCGCCTTGTTATTGGAAGCGGTGATCTTTCGCGTGGCACGCATACTGGAAGACCTGCACCGCGAGCGTCCTCTGGCGCGCGTCTATCTGTCGGGCGGATTGGCTAATCTCTCTAGCTTGCAGCTAGGCATCGCCCAGTGCGCACCCTGTGAGGTGTATCGCCTGGATCAAAGCGAATCCAGCCTGCTGGGCGCGGCCATGCTCGCAGCCAACCTCCAGCCCGGCAGCCTGCGCGACGTGCATAAAATCACCGTCACAATTGAAAATCAAAAATTAGTGGGGAAATTCCAGAGATGGAAAATCTGGCTGGATGAGTTGTTACGTCAAACCTAGCAATGCAAGACTTGACCCCGATGATGTACCTTGTTCAATCAAACAACTTGGGCGAATCCTGAGAAATGACTTTAGCCTCCATCCGCAGAACTTTAGGTTGCCCTAAAATGAAAGCCTAGCAGAAAAATTTTGCCAACAGCATGAATTCACGAAAACCATAAGCATGGTATTGACAACTCTGGCAAACATAGGCGACATTGCCCACCTATGAAATTGTTTTCTATTTTACGTTGGGCGTCGCGGCATCGCCTTATATGCCGTATCAACCTGAAGAATCACCATGAAAAAAACTGTAAGTTTTGCCGCCGTAGTTCTAGCTCTTGCCACAGTAACCGCTCAAGCTCAAACTAATTGCCAGTACATTGGCAATCAGCGCGTTTGCAATGATGCATACGGCAATAGTTCAACAACACAGCGGATCGGAAATCAGAACGTCACGAACTACAGCAACGGTGGGTCTGCGACCACACAACAAATCGGGAACCAGAACGTTACGAACTACAGCAATGGGGAGTCTGCGACTTCACAGCTGATCGGTAATCAGCGAGTCACTAACTTTAGCAACGGAACGAGTGCGACAACCCAACAGATTGGAAACCAGACGGTAACGAATTACAGCGATGGCCGCACGGTTACATGTCAAAACATCGGTAATCAACGAGTTTGCAATTAAACACACAGGCGCCAGTATGGTCTTGCACTCAGCCTACCAACTACGCACGCCTAACAACCCACCCATCAACACCGGCTGGCGCGATAAAGCCGCGCCAGCCGGTTATGCCAAACGTTGGGCATAACCATATTATTGGAGAAATTAACCTATGGCTGTCACTCTTGCAGACATCAACGATCTTTCGCGTAGTCATGGTAGTGCAACTGACGCACTGAACTTTGCGATCAGCTCACTTGAATCAGCACTGGCTGTATCGCGTTACTCATTCAATGGTGTTACTCGCCCCTACTTAGAGATGCGCCGTGATATGCCCTATTGCATCCATGGAACTCCAATACCCGGAACCCAAATTCTGGTTAACCGTAATTACAAGCCATTGGGCAGCAATATTGAAACGGGGGGTGAGCATTCTAAATACGAAGACTTCATCAACCTTCATGTTCGTCTCACAAACAATCAAATAGCAGCGGTCGCTGATCGTGGTCAGAGTAGCTACTTATTTGGGGATGAAAATCCACCATGGTGTAGCAGGGCTGCTGCAAAGGCGTATCTGAAACGCCTTGTCTTGCTCCGTGGCTTATTAGAAACAGCCAAGGTGTGAAAGTAATGCCCAACCCGGCAGTCGAGAGGGACTGCGCAAAAGCGCGCAGCCCCTCACTTTGACGCTGTAGAAAAACTCAATTTCAAAAAATGGAATCGCAATGAACCAAAATAGACCTCTCAGAACGCGCCATACCCGACGATCATTACTTCGGGAATGGTCAAGTGCCCCCCCGGAATTTCACTTGCTCGACCCCTCAAGTAGTTTTTCTACAGCCTCGTTAGGCCATGTTGATATTCAGCGCGTTCACTTTGGCACGAACTAGCCGCAATGGAGTGTCAAAGCCATTTTAGAATCACACATATGAAAGCAAGGTAAGCCTATTATGGAAATGCTCATCATCATTGCGCTAATTATTAGCGCCGTTTGGTTCTTCACATTTGGCTCATACAAAACGAGTATCAAAGACCCCGCTTCACTTACTGAACCAGAGTTAGAGAATGCATTTATCGAACTCAAGAAAAAGATACTCATTACAAATGTTTACGAACATGAGCAGACCTATGAACGCTTATACTGGAGAATCCGTGCCGTACTTGGACAAATCATGGAACGCCACAGACATTTCGTTCTTGATATTGAGGCTAAAGGAGCAGATGTTCGCCGACTATTTATACGCCGCGAATATCGCGATGCTGATGGTGGGCGGCACGAAGAATATGTGGTTCCTAATGATTTGGATTTAAAGAGGAAAGAGTCAGACGAATTACTATATCTCTGTTTCTTTTTGTATTTGGGCGGACGAGCAAAGAACGTTGGAAGTGTAGAGGGTGACCCAAAGTTGATGGTGAAAATTCTTGACTACCTCATTAATGAAAAACAATATCACCCTGCCTCATTTCTCAAGGGGTTTGTCATGAAGTACGGCATTGAATTTTATAAAGAGTGTTATCCCGGCGAGGCCAGAATATTACTTGAGTTCGCGCAACGAAATGGCGTTGGTTCCGCAGCCATAGAGTTACATCAATTCGCGGGTTCAAGTTTGAAGTGCAACGCCTGACTTGAAGAATACCTGATTGGGTGTCTGGTATCCAAGTCTCTTTCTGGGTCGGTTGTTCAATCTCTC
>JABEVF010000081.1 GCA_013043965.1 Gallionella sp.
GTTCCCATTCTCATCATTGCCAACCTCCATATTGAAGGTGATCAGCATGCGGAAATTCAGTTCAGGTAACAAGCCTGCGGTTTATGAAGCGCTTACGATGTGTGGGATGTCGCGGTCAGCTCATTCGTGGACTATGCCTCCGCTGCCACACCTGGACAGCACGGTGCCTGGATAAAACTGCCTGAAACCACCCGGTTAAGCATAGAGAAACTCGGTGGCAGCTGTTCGCCGGAAGGATTTTTACAAGCTGCGGAATCAGGCAATCTCGCCGTCGTTGGCCTTTTTCTGGATGCCAATGTCGGTACAGAGATTCGCAACGAACGAGGCTGGACCGAACTCATGCTTGCCGCGTTCTATGGCCATCATGAGACGGTGGAACTGTTACTCGAACATGGTGCGAATATTTTTGCCATTGATTCCGGCGCGAACACCGCGCTGCATTGGGCTGCGTTCTCAGGGCATGTGGGCTGCGCAAGGCTATTGGTAGAGCATCATGCCGATGTGGATGCGCGCAGCAACTCCGGTTGGACTCCCTTGCTGCAAGCGACCACGCGCCGGCACCTGGAGATGGTCATGCTGCTCATCAATCACGGGGCGGATCCGAACATCGCGGCCCAGGATGGAAACACGGCGTTGCATAAGGCCGCGGCAGCGGGTTATACGGAAATAATCAGGCCATTGCTGGCATGCCAGGCGGACACTAGCGTGAAAAATCTGAACGGGGAGACGGCAGTGAAGCTCGCCATCAAGAACCAGCACGATATGGCCGTCAAACTGCTGTTGTCCGCGCCCGAAAATAACTAGCCGTAGAGAGGATTGCCGATATCCAGCTTCTTTCCCGACTCTGCGACTTTTTTCCATGTCGCCGCATCGGCGATCATCTTCAATTGCAAAGCAGTCTTTTCATACCCTTTTGCATCGCCACGCGTGTCGAAAATACCCAGCAAGGTCATGTATATTTCAGGGTTAGCCGGATTGATCTTGAGCGCGTCACGCAGCACGTCTTCGGCTAACTTGTCATGCCCAAAACGCAAATAAATATCGGCTTCTTCCAAAAGGTCGTATTCAGGCGGCAACATCGATTGAGTTTTCTGACTCTTGTACGCAGGAACTTTCATAGACTGATCGCCCATAGCCAGAGTCTGGGTCACCACCGAACTCGCCGTGGCCGGGCTTGCCTCTTGTGTAGCATTTTGCACGGGCGCCGCATTGGTATCTTCCGACTGGGGGTGGTTAAGGTTGTCGAATAAACCACTGGCACTCCGGCCGCTTTCCAGCTTGCGTTTGCGCTGCCAGACAAATCCGGACGCGAGCACGATGAAGGACAAACCGGCAAGCAGCTCTTTGATATAACTTCTTGACCAGTCGGTAAAATTGCTCGGCGGGTTGACTGCTGCGGCAAGTACTGGGGTCATCACTTTTATTCGGGCAGGCTCAACTGGTGTCATTTGTGCAACGACAGGCGTGACACCGGCTTCGCGTTGGGCGGGCACACCTGACGACGCGCCCACTGCCGAGGCGGCGGTCAAACTCAACTTGATTTGCAGCCCTTTGATGACGGTTTTCATCTCGGCGATCTGCGCATTCAGTTCGCCCAGCGTTTTTTCTTTGGCGATCAGGTCTTCCTGAAGCGCATCGCTATTCTCTTTTGCACCCGCTGGCGAAACGATGGCGTTGCCGGATATGGTCAGCGAAGTCGATAGCGACAAAGAGAGTCTGCCGGGGTGTGGATTGCGGTCGTGGCTATACCGGACGAATGCCTGCTGGTGTTTTCCCGCATGCATCCTGTGCGCCGATTTGGCTGCGCTGCTCCGATGCGGCTTTCCATCGGTATCCGTTATCGGGGAAAGCACGCTGGCTACCGGCGTACCCGGTTCACTCCTGACGATTAGCGGCTGTGTAGCCGGCGGCGGCATTGCTTGGGCCACGGCTTGTACGGGTAAGACATCCGGTGAGGGATCGATCAGGAACGTGAATATCTTGATGATCTTGCCTGAGGGAGACGCGACCTCGATGAGCAGGTTCAGATAGGGTTCTTCGATCAACTTCGATGAAGAGATACGCACCATGGGCTGCTTGCCATTTTCATCGACGATAGCCAATCTGAACTTGGTATCGTAGGGATAGGCGTAACCATTCTTTTTGTATTCTTCAGGGCTGGCTAAACGCACCTTCAGAGTGGATTCGTCATCGTTGGCAAGCTCGATTAAATCGACTTGGGCTTTGAGCGGTTCACCCAGATAACTATCGACTCGAATTTCTCCCAGACCGAGCGCATGGCTTTGCTGGGCAACAAAAAAAACCATGGGGATGATCCACAGTTTACGGGAGCGACCTCGTTGAGTTTCGGTTGATTTCCTCATTTACCAGCAATTGTATTTTTTGTTATCGGGGTATCAACACTTACAAAAATCTTACGCGGCTTCATTGTAGCCCAACATTCATGTTATGGGCATCGTTATGTAGCGAATACTCCTGTGGACAGATACCGGTCTCCCCGGTCACAAACGATGAACACGATCACCGCGTTTTCCAGTTGTTGCGACAGGCGCAGCGCCACGCCCAACGCGCCACCCGACGAGATGCCACAAAAGATACCTTCCTCGCAAGCCAGACGGCGTGTCATGTTCTCGGCATCGGCCTGGCTGACATACTCCAGGCGATCGACGTTCTTGCCGCAGTAGATCCTGGGCAAATAGGCCTCAGTCCATTTTCGTATGCCGGGTATTTGCGCGCCCTCCTCCGGCTGCACGCCGATGATCTGGATAGCCGGGTTTTGTTCTTTGAAGAAACGCGAGCACCCCATGATCGTTCCCGTCGTACCCATGCTGCTGATGAAGTGCGTGAGCTTGCCTTGTGTGTCGCGCCAGATTTCCGGAGCAGTGCCTTCGTAATGCGAGCGCGGATTATCGGGATTGGCGAACTGATCGAGGATGATCCCGGCCCCGGTATCGCGCATCTTTTCTGCGGTGTCGCGCGCCAGCTCCATGCTGCCTTGTTTTGCCGTCAGTATCAGTTGCGCGCCGAACGCGCGCATGGTCTGCTTGCGTTCCTCGCTTTGATTTTCCGGCATCACCAGGATCATCTTGTAACCGCGCATCGCGGCCGCCATCGCCAGCGCGATACCGGTATTACCGCTGGTCGCCTCGATCAGCGTATCACCGGGCTTGATCTCGCCGCGTTGCTCGGCGCGCATGATCATCGACAACGCGGGCCTGTCCTTCACCGAACCGGCGGGATTATTTCCTTCGAGTTTGGCGAGTAACACGTTACTGGTATTGCCGGGGATGCGCTTCAGCCGAACCAGCGGCGTATTGCCGACGAAATTTTCTATGGAGGGATACATTCTGTTTATCTCAATAATTATTTTGTACGCAATGGTAGCTATGGCCCACAATTCAAATCCACCGCGAAATTTTCCAGGTATCGATCACCCAGCCTTAGCGTCTATTTGCATTCACCATAAATTTCTGATTGCTAAACGGCAAAGTATCAGGTCGTTTTTGATGGCGATGACCCCTGACGCGTATCGCACTTACTTCCAGCACTCTACCAAGACCGTCCACTTGCTGGCTTCTTCTGCAATGTCCGCATTGTGTTTTTCCTGGGCAGATTTACTGCCAGTTTTGTATGGCACTTTGTTTGCTTCAAGGAATGTCTTCAGTGTTTGATCGTTGATCGCAAAATTCACGTTTTGCGGAATGCTGCCAGTGAAACTGGCAATGATCGCATCGTCCAGCTTCATGGACACAACAGCTATCACATTGCCTTTCTTATCTATCACCGGGCTACCGCTGGAACCGGGTTGAATCGGTGCCGTAATTTGAATCTGATTGGAGTTGTTTCCCAAGCCAGTCATCGCGCTGATCATACCGGGCGTGAGATTTCCACCGGAAGATAGCAGCGAACCGAGCGGATAGCCAAACACTAAAACATCCTCGCCTTGGCGCAGCTTGCCTATATTCGGATTCAGACTGGCAACAGCGTTGACTTTACCGGACAGTTGCAAAAGGGCTAAATCATTTACGTTATCAGATGTAACTACTTTGGCTACGCCATCACGCCCCGCTATTTTTACTTCTGTGCAGTTGTGAATGACATGGTCGTTGGTGATTGCTTTTCCGTCTCTGCTAACAATAAATGCAGTGCCGGTAAAAGCTTTTTTAAGCGAAGCACTTTTCAAGGCAGTAACAAAAATGACTCCGTCCAACGCATCTCCTTTTTTCCAATTGGAGGCAAGACGTTGACCTTCAGCAATTTGCTCATGCGTAAGGTAAGTTTCAAGACTATTTAAATTTTGTTTTCCTGTTACGTCTCCTTGTGCTGCTGACAAGAGAAACCAAACATATGCACGCATATAGTCTTTGCTGACACCGCGCCCCTCCATATACATTCCACCCAAGCCCGCCTGGCCTAATGCCTCTCCCTGTATTGCAGCTTTGCGATACCATGCAGCGGCCTTGATGTCATCTTTGGTTGTGCCGTAACCATTTGCATAATCTGTAGCTATCATGGTTTGCGCGAAGGCATTGCCTTGTTCAGCCGCTTTCAGATACCACTCAACCGATTTGCCGTCATCTCTAGCAACACCTTCCCCTTTCATATACATAACTCCCAAATCAGCTTGCGCATGAACCTCGCCTTGCTCAGCCGCTTTTTGAAGCCATTCCACAGCTTTGATATTGTCTACGGATACACCTGCACCATCTTTGTACATAAGGCCAATCATGTACTGCGCATCAGCATTACCCTGCTCAGCCGATTTCTGGTACCAACCCGCAGCTTTGACATTATCTTTGGTTACGCCATCACCAAGGAAATACATACCTCCAAGTATGTATTGGGCAACAACATTACCTTGCTCGGAAGCCTTTTGGTACCACTCGAACGCCTTCGTGTGATCTTTGGATATGTCACTACCACTGAAATACATATCTCCAAGTCTGATTTGGGCATCAACAATGCCATGTTCAGCGGCTTTCTGATACCACGCCACAGCTTTGTTTATGTCCTTCGGTACACCTGTACCAAGCTCATACGATTGGCCTGTGATGTATTGCGCATCCGCATTGCCCCGTTCAGCGGCTTTCTGAAACCACTTCGCAGCTTTGTTTGAATCCTTGGGTACTCCGTTACCTGACCAATACATGTTACCGAGAAAGAGTTGTGCTGATTCCGATATCGGATAGTCTTGCTCAGCGACTTTCAAATACCACTCTGCTGCTTTGCTAGAATTTTGGGGAACTCCTTCCCCTGTCGCATACATTTGTCCAAGAATGAATTGCGCATCAACATAACCCTTTTCTGCGACTATCCGATACCACCCCTCAGCTTTGCTGGAATCCCTTGGCACACCATCACCGTCTTTATACATTCGAGCAATACTGAGTTGTGCCATATCATCACCTTGTGCGGCAGCTTTCTGATACCACTCTGCTGCTTTATTCGAATTTTGTGGCACACCTTCACCAGTTTCAAACATACGCCCAAGATCGTGTTGGGCATCTGCATTGCCAAGTTCAGCAGCTTTCTGATACCACTCTGCGGCTTTGTTTACGTCTTTTGGAATGCCATAACCCCATCTATATATCTCAGCAATGCGGACTAATGCTTTGACATTGCCTTCGTTTGCTTCTTTCTGCAGTGAATCAAGCTCAGCATTAGTGGTTTTTTTGTACGCTGCTGCCGCCTTGCCGTGCCACTCTGCAGCCCTAGTTGAATCCTTAGGTACACCAATTCCCAAAGTGTACATAAAGGCGAGATTAGATGCGGCCTTTGCATTGCCTTGTTCGGCGGCCTTCTGATACCACTCCACTGCTTTGCCAGCATCTTGGGGAACTCCTTCACCACTGGCATACATTGCGCCTATGTTATACAGAGCATCAACATCGCCTTCGTTTGCTTTTTGCAAAAGAATCCCAAGCTTGGAAACAGAAGCGGGTTGACTGCTGGTGCTAATTAATTCGTTTTCTTGCGCGGTTGCGTGGCTAACGAGGGCGATAGACAACAGCATGTAAACAAACAAGCACGGCTTTAGTTTCATGATTTGCTCTTGGTGATTAACATTTGAGCTATGAGCCGCACCTGAAGCAGTTGGCTATAGTGCATTTTTGAGCGGGTTCGTCTGCAACATCGAAGATGTCTAGGCTGAAACCGTAGTACGAGCCACCTTTGAGTTCAGATGCCCACAGACTATGAACGGCCCCATTCTGAGCAAAATACTTCATTCCAGAAACCCAGGACAGCCACACATCTTGGTCGATATATCCAGACTTGTAGAACAGATACTCCTCGGCACAGAGATTGAAATAGTCAAATAGCACGCCTGTTTCGGCTGTCGTCAATTCTTCAGCATTCCGCATAAAAATGGAATTTAACTTCTCATTCAGATCAGCGTATCGGGCATTAAACTTCTCAAAGAGATTGATGAATAAAAGTGTTTTTTGGTGATGATACGAATATAAAAAATAAACAAATCCCGCAACAGCACCAGTGACAGGTAAATACAACTCCATTGCTTTTGTTTGTGGAAAAAACAAGTAAACGGCTAGGACTGCCGCAGTGTTCAAGGCAATAAACAGCCACGGATAAATATTGAATCTGCCGAGACGAAAGTGGATGCACATAGATTTATTTCCCCAGCGACATCTTATACAGCGTCTTTCACTCGACTTAATAAGCCACGTGCCATCATGCCACTTTGAGCATCTGTTCCACATAGCGTACCGTGCCTTGCTCGACGGTCAGGAACGGTTCGCTGTAACCCGCGCCGCGCAGTGCGGTGATGTCGGCCTGAGTGTAGCTTTGGTACTTGCCTTTGAGCGCGTCGGGGAAAGGGATGTAGCTGATCAGCCCTTCTTTAATCAGTCCATCCAAACTCAACGCAGTCTTGCCTTCCGCGACACGCAAGGTGTTGATGGTCGCGACCGCGACATCGTTAAAGCTCTGTGCTTGACCTGTGCCCAAATTGAAGATGCCTGACCTTTGCGGGTTGTCCAGAAAATACATATTCACCTTGACCACGTCCTCGATAGAGACGAAATCGCGCAACTGACCACCGTTCGCATAACCGTCGCAGCCTTCAAACA